>JAHEZC010000118.1 GCA_023251275.1 Parafilimonas sp.
ATTATTGAACGAAAGGGCGGACTTAAAGTTTTCAATACGAAAACCAACGAAATAAAATTGATTGCTACTATTCCGGTGAATACAAAATATACCAGTAAAGAAGGAGTGGTAAGTGAAGCGGAAGAAGGTTTAGTGGGTCTGATTGCTCACCCGAAATTTGCAGAGAACCATTGGATATATATGTATTATGCTGATCCGAAAGATACAAAGCATGTATTGGCAAGATGGGAACTGCATGGGGACTCATTATATGCATCCACAAAAAAGATCATTATGGAAATTCCTACGCAGCGTGAAGTATGTTGTCACACTGGCGGCGGAATGGCATTTGACATGCAGGGAAATTTATATCTTACCGTTGGGAACAATACAGCCAATCCTGCGTCGGGTACTTCATCTTATGATGAAAGACCAGGTCGTTCAAGTTGGGATGATCAGCGCGGTTCCGGCAACACGAATGACCTTCGTGGAAAAATTCTTCGCATTCATCCTGAAGACGACGGATCATATACAATTCCCGAAGGAAATCTTTTTCCCAAAGGAACCGCAAACACACGCCCTGAAATTTATGTGATGGGTGATCGCAATCCCTGGCGCATTTCTGTTGACAGCAAAACGGGTTATGTATATTGGGGTGAGGTGGGTCCTGATGCTTCCGTTGATTCTGTGTATGGGCCGCGTGGTTATGATGAATTTAACCAGGCAAGAAAAGCAGGTAATTTCGGCTGGCCTTATTTCATTGGCGATAATAAGGCTTATGTAAAATATAATTATGCAGACAGTACTTACGGCGAAAAATTCAATCCGGCACATCCTGTAAATAATTCTCCAAACAATACAGGATTGAAAGAATTACCGCCTGCACAAAAAGCTTTTATCTGGTATCCTTATGGTGTATCCGATTCCTTTCCGATGCTCGGAAGTGCAGGTCGCAGTGCTGTCGGCGGCCCTGTTTTTCATAAAGCAGGTTTTAAAAATGCCGCACGTCCCTGGCCTGGTTATTATGAGGACAAATGGCTGATCACTGATTTTATGCGTGGATGGCTCATGGCTGTAACTATGGATAAAGAAGGAAATTACAAATCCATGGAGCAGGTTTTGCCAAAAGAAAATTTCAGCAGTGTGATTGATATGCAGTTCGGTCCAGAAGGTGATCTGTATTTGCTGGAATATGGAAGCTCATGGTTCCAGGGTAATGCAAATTCTGCATTGATACGGATCGAATATAATTCAGGAAACCGTAAGCCTGTTGTGGAAGCATCGGCAGAAAAAACGGCAGGCGCAATTCCTTTCAAAGTAAATCTTTCCTCAAAAGGAACGATTGACTATGACAAGTATGATAAAGATGCATTGAAGTATGAATGGAAGATCATATCTGGCAATGGTTACAGCAAAACACTCGCAGATCCAAATCCTGAACTTACACTCGATCAACCCGGCACATATAAGGCTACGCTAACAGTTACCGATACAAAAGGAGAGAAGAACAGTAAAACAATCGAGTTGAAAGCAGGTAATGAACCTCCGGAAGTAAATATCAATATTCTGAAAGGCAACAAAACTTTCTTCTTCCCCAAGGAAACAATTGAATATAACATCAATGTAAGTGATAAGGAAGATGGAACTGTGTCTGATGGTAAAATAAAACCCGAACAGGTTGCTGTAAATTTTGATTATGTACCTGAAGGTTTTGATCCCATTGCCATTGCACAGAATCATCGTGCCGCAGATGAAAGAACAGGATTTGTTGCAGGTTTATATCTCATCAATTCGAGTGATTGCAAATCCTGTCACACACTTGACAAGACATCAGTGGGGCCGAGCTTCACTGCTGTTACAGAAAAATATAAAACTGATCCCGGCGCTGTTTCGTCATTAGCAGATAAGGTTATTAATGGCGGAAGCGGCGTGTGGGGTGAGCATGCAATGGCGGCACATCCAAAAATCACAAAGCCGGAAGCTGAATCAATTGTGAAATATATTCTCAGTGTAACACAAAAACAAACTGCTGCTGCAACAATTCCGCTCATTGGAAAATTTGTTACCAAAGTTCCTGCCGGTGAAAGTGGAAAAGGCGGTTATCTTTTACGTGCAGCTTATACAGATAAAGGCAATGGAGCAGCGTCACCTCTTTCATCGGAATACATCTTGCCTTTGAGAAATGCGGCGCTTGATCCTGTAAATGCGGACATCAAACAAAATACAAAATTGCTTACCACGCCATCTGTTACATTTTCAATGATAGGTGATAACTCTTATGTGGGATATAATAACATTGATCTCACTGGTATCAAAGAAATTGATTTATTGGTGCAGGCAACGCCTTCAAATGGAGATATAGGCGGCATAATTGAAGTACATCTTGATTCGCCGGATGGAAAACTGATCGGTCAAACCAATATGATTGAATCAAAGCCATTTGATTTTACAAGACTGATGGAAAACATGGGCGGCGGGAAGAAAAAAGGTGATGAAAAAACTATTGATAAGAAAAAACAGGAGCCGGTGAATTTTGATTTCAGTTTACTGAGAACGCTGATGGCGACACATGCTATTGCTGCGATTGCACCGACTGAAGGAATGCATACAATATATTTTGTGGTAAAAAACAGTAAGGCGGGGAAAAATGATCCGCTGGTGGAGATGGTGGAAATAAGATTTCAGAATGAAACGCAACCTGCAGTTATTAGAAAATAAATTTCCAAGTAGCTGTTTGAAGTTTGTCGAATAGAACAAGGATGACACTGATTGACGGATAATCACAGGTAATACCAGTGCAAACCTTTCATTTTCCTTTCAACCTCGTTCTGTTATTCTTTAAATAATTTATAATACAATTCTTTTATAATAGTTTATTTCACACTAAAAATCAACAGCTATGCTTAAACGTAGAGATTTTCTGAAAACCACCGGTGCTGCGGCTTTGGGCAGTTTAATGATATCAAAATCAAATGCAGCCTTTTTTGGCACTGCAACATCGCATGCAGTAGGACTGCAGCTTTTTACATTGTTCAACGTAATTGACAGCGATGTCCGCAGGAACCTGAAAAAAGTAGCAGACATCGGATACAAAGAATTAGAATCCGCGTTTAGTAAATTAGGCGGATATTATGGCATGAAGCCAAAAGAATTTGCTGCATTGGCAAATGAGCTTGGCCTTTCCTGGAAATCGCATCATGTGCTCGGTGCTCCTTTTAAGATGCCGGCGGGTGCAAAAATGCCAACAACTCCTGATGGCAAGCCGATGGTAATTCCGCTCATGAGAAATCTCAGGGATAATATGCAGGAATTGGTGGATGAAGTGGCAGAAGGCGGCGTAGCATATCTTGTTTGTGCGAATACACCGACAGATACACTTGATGATTTGAAAAGTTCGATTGAAGTGCTGAACAAAACAGGAGAAGCATGTAAAAAAGCCGGTATTGGTTCCCATATCATAATCATGATATGGAATTTAAAACGGTAGAAGGAGAAATACCTTATCATAAATTATTATCTGAAACAAGCGCCGATAATGTGAAGATGGAACTCGATCTCTGTTGGGTTACAAAAGCAGGTGTTGATCCCGTGGAATTATTTGCCAAACATCCCGGACGTTTTCCGCTCTGGCATGTGAAAGATATTGATAAAGACATGACCGGGCCTCAACCTGTAGGTACGGGTATTATTGATTTCAAAAGAATATTTGCAAATGCATCCACCGCCGGTATGCAACATTTTTTTGTAGAGCATGATATGCCTGCAGATCCGTTTGCAAGTATTACAACGAGCTTTAATAATCTGAAAACAATAATGGGATAAGAATTTTTATCTTTTGATAAACTGTGTTGAATACTTTGGATTGCACATTTTCGCATATTGCCCATTGATTAATAAAAACTAAAATATGCAAACCAATATAAAGATTATAATAGATTCCTCCTGCGTCGGAATGATAAGCTGAGAATGAATTAAAAATTGATGGATAAAATCTCAGCCAATCGAAGAACTTAGGCTTGTCATAGTTTACCCCGAAAAAATCGGGGCCGAAGAATGAGGCATCTTTTTCGTCCAATATTTTAGTGAGGTTAAAATTAAGTAAACGGAACGGGGTGAAATAAATAACAAAAGGAAAGGTAGTTGATCAACAAGTAATTATTACATTTCTTCAAACATACTTGCCATGAAAAAATTTACGTCTTTCGTTTTTTTATGCAGTTTAGCGCAGGCAATCTATGTGCATGCACAGAACTGGTCAGAGAAAACCAACGGAACAATTACTGTCGTTACAAATAAAGGCGGGCAAACGCTTGGCTACTCTGCTGCTTCGGGTGTGAAGATCATTACTGTTGACGGATTTGCTTTTAAAGACCTGAATAAAAATGGCAAGCTTGATAAATACGAAGACTGGCGCCTGTCAGCAGATGAACGTGCAAAAGACCTTGCATCACAGTTATCTGTTGAACAGATCGCAGGCCTGATGCTGTATAGCAGGCATCAGCCAATACCTAATCCGCCCGGAGGTTTTTTTGCAGGCACATATAATGGGAAACCATTTCCAGAAAGTGGCGCAAAGGCATCCGATCTTACAGATCAGCAAAAAGAATTTCTTACAAAAGATAACCTGCGACATGTCTTGGTTACTTCACTGCAAAGCCCTGAAGTAGCGGCGATTTGGAACAACAACGTACAAGCATTATGTGAAGGAATTGGATTCGGTATTCCAGCCAACAACAGTTCTGATCCACGTCATGGTACCATTGCAAATGCGGAATTCAATGCAGGGGCCGGAGGCACAATTTCTATGTGGCCCGGTTCACTTGGCCTCGCTGCAACATTTGATCCTTCCATCGTAAAAAATTTCGGGCATATTGCGGCCATTGAATACAGGGCGCTTGGCATTACTACTGCGCTTTCCCCGCAGGTGGATATGGCATCAGAGCCGCGATGGAACCGTGTAAGCGGCACATTTGGCGAAGACCCGAAACTTGCAGCAGATATGGCTCGTGCATACATAGACGGCTTTCAAACTTCTTATAGCGATAAGGAAATTGCCAATGGATGGGGCTATAATAGTGTGAATGCAATGGTAAAGCACTGGCCTGGTGGAGGAACAGGGGAGGGTGGGAGAGACGCTCACTATGGTTTTGGAAAATATGCTGTGTATCCCGGTAATAATTTTGCACAACATTTTATTCCCTTTACTGATGGAGCTTTTAAGCTAGAAGGCAAAACAGGAATGGCTTCGGCCGTGATGCCTTACTATACTATTTCGTACAACCAGGATACAAAGAATCATGAGAATGTTGCCAATAATTATAACTCATATATCATCTCTGATCTTTTAAGAAAAAAATATCATTATGATGGAGTGGTTTGCACAGACTGGCTTGTAACAGGTGATGAAACGGCAATAGATGTTTTTATTACAGGCAAATCATGGGGCGTGGAAAAATTATCCATCGCTGAAAGACATTATAAAGTGCTGATGGCAGGCGTGGACCAATTCGGTGGCAATAATGATGCAGCACCTGTGATAGCAGCTTATAATATGGGTGTGAAAGAACACAGTGAAAAATTTATGCGTGCAAGATTTGAAGAATCAGCAGTCAGGCTTTTAAAAAATATTTTCAGAACAGGCTTGTTTGAAAATCCATATCTCGATCCTGAAACATCAAAGAAAATTGTGGGCAATGCAGCGTTTATGAAAGCGGGTTACGATGCACAGTTGAAGTCAATGGTATTGCTCAAAAATAAAAACAACATACTTCCATTGCAAAAAAATAAGACAGTGTATGTGCCAAAAAAATTTACACCGGCAGGAAGAAATTTCTTGGGAATGGAGACGCCTGAAAAATTAGATTACCCGGTGAACATGAACATTGTAAAAAAATATTTCAACGTAACAGATAATCCTGATGAAGCAGATTATGCGTTGGTATTTATCAGCAGTCCGAACAGCGGTAACGGTTACAGCAGCGCCGATGCAAAAGCAGGCGGTAACGGTTACCTGCCCATCAGTTTGCAATACGATGAATATACTGCAACAGATGCACGTGAGCACAGCATGGCAGGCGGTGATCGGCTGGAAAATTTTACAGACAGAAGCTATAAAAACAAATCTGTAAGAGCAATTAACATTACCGACCTGGCAATGGTTACCGATACATATACAAAAATGAAAGGCAAGCCTGTAATTGTTTCTGTTAATATGAGCAACCCGATGGTGTTTTCAGAATTTGAAAAAGATGCGAATGCCATTCTTGTAAATTTTGGAGTGCAAGACCAGGCAATACTCGATATACTTACAGGCAATGCAGAACCTTCAGGATTATTACCCTTGCAGATGCCTGCCGATATGCATACGGTTGAAAAACAAAATGAAGATGTATCCCACGATATGCAATGCTATAAAGATTCAGAAGGGAATATGTATGATTTTGGTTATGGTCTTAGTTGGAAAGGCGTAATAAAAGATACAAGGACTGAGAAATACAAAAGCAAATAAATTTTTAGAAGCTGTTTGAATTGTTTAATAGATTTCTCTCTCGTCTTAGACGAGAGAAATGACAAGCATAAGTACAAATATTTTGCAGTAGAAGATACTGCAAGTGAAGCTTGTCATGCTGACAGAGGAAGCATCTCCAAATGGAAATCGAAGATGATTATATATTTCAAACAATTAGCTCAATCAGCTTCTTGCAGAAATTTTTTTATTCACACATAATTATAATTTTTTTTCATGACCGGATTAAATATGCTTAAACAAATTCTGATTTTATTTTTTTTATTCCCAGTTCACGACAATTCTTATTCACAATTGCTGCAACTGAAAGTGAGCGATGATAAGCATCATCTTGTTACTTCCGATGGTAAACCTTTTTTCTGGCTGGGTGATACGGGATGGGAACTATTTCACAAATTAAACAAAGCAGATGCAACGGCTTATTTCAAAAAAAGATCTGAGCAGGGATTCAACGTTATACAGGCTGTAGCGCTTGCAGAATTAGACGGGCTGCACACATCAAATAATAATGGGGATCTTCCGTTTCTCGATGATGATCTCAACAAGCCGAATGAAAAGTATTTTCAGTATATAGACAGTCTTATTGATATCGCAGCAGGCTTTCATATTTATATTGCCCTATTGCCAACATGGGGCGACAAGGTTTTTAAAGACTTCTGGGGCAAAGGCCCGGAAATATTCCATCCTGACAATTCATTCATTTATGGCAAATGGATTGGCAACAGGTTTAAGAATAAAGCAAATCTCATTTGGGTAATTGGTGGAGATCGGGATCCAAGGGATAATACACAGGATGCAGATACATGGAGGGCTTTGGCAAAAGGAATCACAGAAGGAATTGGAGATAAGGATAAAGCGTTATTCACTTTTCATCCGCAGCCGAAAAGTACCGGTTCATCTTCAGAATGGTTTCACAATGATGATTGGCTGGATATGAACATGCTGCAAACTGGGCATTGCCGCGATACAGAAGTATGGGAAACAGTGAGT
>JAHEZC010000119.1 GCA_023251275.1 Parafilimonas sp.
ATAAACTTATTTTGCCCATACCGCAACGCGAAACAGATGTAAACGGCAATCTTGTCCAAAATCCGGGTTATTGATCTCAGCCAAAAATATTTTGAAAAAGCCGGTAATGCAAAATGACCGGCTTTTCAATTTTATTAAGCATTTATAAACAAATTTTAACATCCGATGTTATGCCCCCTACAGAACTGAAATTAAATAAGTTAGGTTCGCCAATAGTTCTCTGAATAACAAAATAAACAATCATTTAATCAATTGGAGTTTCAAATGAGGCAAATGAAATACTTTTGCGCTTCGCACAATAAATGAAGCAGGTTATTAGTTTTTTTAAGCCGGCAATCCGTAATGAACAGAAAAGCAGTATCTCTATGAAAAAATTGATTATTGCATCCAGTGTATTTTTTTTCCTCCTGACTTTTATGACTATTGTAAAGCATGCCGCAGCTTCTGATGATAAGAAATTTCCGAAGCTGCTCACCTCAGATGAAACTCCTGCAGTAACAAGATGGATAGATTCGTTATATAGTATGATGAAACTTGATTCCTTTGGTTTGCAGCGTAATATTTTTTTCTGCGCCTGTAAAGGTTATGAATATCTTTTAAGCAAAAGCATGCTTCAAAAAACTGACATGCTTACCATTTGCGATTACAGCCAGAGCAGCAGCAAAAAAAGATTGTATGTAATTAATCTGAACGAAGGCACACTGCTGTTTAATACTTTCGTTTCGCATGGCCGCAATTCCGGAGAGGAGTATGCTGCCAGTTTTTCAAACAGCAATTCATCTCACAAAAGTTCACTTGGCTTTTTAATTACGGGTGAAACATATTCGGGTAAAAACGGTTACAGTATGAGATTCGACGGTATAGAGCCGGGGATTAACAGCAATGTACGAAAAAGAGATATAGTGATGCATGGAAGCAGGTATGTAAATGGTCAAAGAGCAGATGAAGGCAATGCTATGGGGAGAAGTTTTGGATGCCCTGCTATACCTTATGCTGAAGCCCACAGAATAATTGACTGGATAAAAGAGGGAAGCTGTTTTTTTATTTATCATCCTGATGGCTGGTATGCAAGATCATCACAAATCATGAATGCGCATTTCGACTGGCCAATTACTCTCCCTTCTTTGCAAATAACCACTGCATCCAATTAGAAAAGGAAAATATTTTTTTCTGCTTAGAAAAATGATTTTGTTTAACGCATGGTTTATTCTCCATTAAACACAGGATTTCTTTTTTCAAGAAATGCTTTCACACCCTCTTTGTAATCATAAGTCTGTGAAGCTAGTTGCTGCAGTGCATCCTCCAGCAATAATTGTTCTTCAAAAGTGTTGATAAATGAATTGTTGAATGCATGTTTTGTAAAAGCCAATGCTTTTGCGGGCAGCTTTGCCAGTGTGATTGCAATCTGATATGCTTCTTGTTTAAATTCGTTATCGGGAAAATATTTATAAATCATTCCTGTTCGTTCGGCATCCTCTGCAGAAATCTTTTCGCCAAGCATAGCAAAGGCAGAAGCTTTTTGCCATCCAACCAATCTCGGCAAAAAATAAGTGCCACCACTATCAGGTATCAAACCGATCTTAGAAAATGCCTGGATGAATGATGCGCTTTCGGCAGCAACTGCCACATCACAACACAATGCTATATTAGCCCCTGCCCCTGCGGCAACTCCGTTCACTGCCGCAACTACAGGCTTAGGTAAATGACGGATTTTTGTGATGATAGGATTATAATGCTCGCTCAAAATTTTATCCATGCCCGGACCATTAGCATCAGCAATTTCAGACAGGTCCTGTCCTGCGCTGAAAGCTTTTCCTGCCCCGGTAATATATACACAATGCACTTCATGCAGGGAGGCACATTCATCTAATTTTGATTGAAGCAGCAAAGCCATTTCACGGTTAAAGGCATTTAATTTATCTGGACGGTTAAATGTAATTTCAGCAACACCTTCTTCAATATGAAACAGAATGGACTCCATGCACAAAAAGTTTAAGCGAATATAACCATTCCTCAAAGGGAGAGTAATTCAATGGCACTTAAAATATTCAAATGGCTCTCTGCAATCTTCACATTTGTATAAAGCTTTACATGCGGTTGAGCCGAAGCGGCTGATGAGTATGGTACGATAAGAATTGCAATGCGGGCATTGCACAGCCTCCTCTTTTTGAAAAGCATCAGGAGTGCATATTGATTGTTGTGCAGGGGGAGGTGCTATCCCGTATTTCTTCAGTTTTTTTTTGCCTGCTTTGCTCATCCAGTCGGTCGTCCATGCAGGAGATAAAATTGTATTGATTTCAAAGTTGGTGATTCCATTTTCCAGCAATTTTGTGTACATATCCAGCTTAATAACATCCATTGCAGGACAGCCGGTATAGGTAGGAGTTATGATAATACTTATTTTGCCATCATGCATATCAACTTTTCTGACAATACCAAGATCAACGATATTTAATACTGGCACTTCAGGGTCAACTATTGTTTCAAGCAGATCCCAAATATTTTTTTCCGATATAATTTTTATAGTCACCATTTCACCATTGTGCGCCTGGATAAGCTCTTTGCAGGTATTGCATTTCGGCCAAAATATGCCCAAGATATTCTGAATGTATTCCTTCTTTCCCGCCTCGTTGCATCCACACATCATCAGGCGGAAGTGCAAGTGTTGCTTCTTCAAAAGCATCTGTTACTTTTTTCATCCAGTCATTTTTTATTAAACTTATATCAACACCATATCCTTCATTCACTCCTATCTTTTCATAGTTCACAGCTAAAAATAATTCTCCCGTAAACATCCATAGATTATCAATTGCTTTTATCATTCTCTGATGACTGTCCTCAGTTCCATCACCTAAACGTATTGCCCATTCACTGCTCCATCGAAGATGATACGTTACTTCTTTCAAAGCTTTTTCTGCAATCGCAGAAAGTTGTACATCATTGCTATATTGTAATTTCTGATAAAAAAAATACTGATATGTGCTGAAAAAAAATTGACGCAGAATTGTTATTGCCCAATCACTATTTGGTTGCTCTGCAAGTAAACAATTTTTGAATTCTCTTTCATCGCGCAAATAAGCAAGCGTATCTTCAGTAGTATTATTGCCAATTAGTTCCGCAGCATATTGGTAAAAATTTCTTGCCTGGCCTATAAGATCCAGTGCAATATTAGTAATAGCAATATCCTGCTCAAGCACGGGTCCGTGCCCGCACCATTCGCTGTTGCGATGACCGATAATGAGTGCGTTATCCGCAAGGTGAAGGACATAATTTATTCGCGATTGATGAACAGCGAGCATTACATGTGTTTTAATTCGTCGGGCAGATCATAAAAAGCAGGATAACGATATACTTTATCATTTGCCGGATCATACAGGCTCCCGGCTTCCTCAGGATTGCTTGCGTGAATATGTTTACTTTCAACAACCCATATACTCACTCCTTCCATTCTTCTTGTATAAACATCTCTTGCGTTTTCAATTGCCATTTGTGCATTTGTTGCATGAAGACTGCCTGCATGTTTGTGATCAAGGCCTTGTTTACTTCTTATAAAAACTTCCCACAATGGCCAGTCGTTCCCGGATAATTTATTTTTCTCTGGAGATATATTTCCACCGGCGTTATTATCCGGAATATCTCCATAATAATATTTTCTGCATGTTATGCTCATAATTTAAAAAATTGATAAACTGATGTTGTTGAAATCTGCCTGTTATGCTGCTTCTAAAGTTCCTTTATGGGTTTGAAGTTTTACCTTATTCGCATGAGCCAATGCAGCCTCCCTTACCCAGGCTCCCTGTTCCCATGCTTTTTTCCTTGCATCTAAACGTTGCTTATTGCATGGCCCGTTTCCCTTTACTACATTCCAGAATTCCTGCCAGTTTATTTCTCCAAAATCATAATGATTTTTTTCTTCATTCCATTTTAGGTCGGGGTCAGGTAAGTTCATTCCAAGCACTTTCACCTGCTCTGCAATCATATCTACAAATTTCTGCCGAAGCTCATCATTGCCCATGCGCTTTATTTTCCATTTCATGCTTTGGTCGGAATGTGTAGAGTCGCTGTCTTTCGGCCCAAACATCATCAGGCTTGGCCACCACCAGCGGTTAATAGCATCCCGGCACATATTTTTTTGTGCGTCTGGACCTTGACTTAATGTGAGCAAAATGTCAAATCCCTGGCGCTGGTGAAAACTTTCTTCTTTACATATTCGCACCATTGCCCTTGCATAAGGGCCATAACTTGTGCGTGTGAGCATTACCTGGTTCATGATAGCAGCGCCATCAACCAGCCAGCCAATTGCACCAATATCGGCCCAGGTAAGGGTAGGATAATTGAATATGGATGAATATTTTGCTTGCCCGCTGTGTAATTGATCAATCATTTCTTCACGTGTAGTACCAAGGGTTTCTGCCGCAGCATAAAGGTATAAGCCATGCCCCGCTTCGTCCTGTACTTTTGCAAGAAGAATGGCTTTTCTTTTAAGAGAAGGCGCTCTCGTTATCCAGTTGCCTTCGGGCAACATACCTACGATTTCGCTGTGCGCATGCTGGCTGATCTGCCTTATTAAAGTCTGGCGATATTTTTCCGGCATCCAATCCTTTGGTTCTATTTTTATTTCCGCATCTATTTTGCCCTGGAAATTTTTTTCAAAATCATCCATTGTTATCGCATATATATTTGAATAGCAAAAATAGCAAAATATCTTTTGGAGCTAACGGATGTTAGGATGTAAATGGCTGGTCACTTAAAAAAGTGCATAAAACCCAAAATGAATTTACAAAATTTCAAAGAGCCTCTTTGCGAGGTTCCCTCTTTTTATTTTTAGCTTTGACTAAAGTATAACGATGAAAAAATTTTTCTTCTATATCTTACTTTTCATTACCACCGTACATGCATTTCTTCCTGCGCAGACGATTAAATCACTTCTTCCGAACCTAAAGAAAAATGAAACAGAACTTCCACCTCAACGACCGCTTAATCTTTCAGATACCGCATTACTTGAACTTGTGCAAAAACAGACCTTTAACTATTTCTGGGACTTTGCACACCCGGCGAGCGGGCTTGCAAGAGAAAGAAGTAATGTGGCTTATGATTATGGCGATGAGGTGGTGACTACCGGTGGCAGCGGTTTCGGTATAATGGCAATTGTGGTGGCAACGGAAAGAAAATGGATCACAAGAGATACGGCAGTGAAGCATCTGCTGAAAATAGTAAATTTTTTACTCAAGGCAAATAGCTATCATGGAATATTTCCGCATTGGATGAATGGTGCAACAGGGCAAACGATTCCTTTCAGCCGCAAAGATGATGGCGCTGATCTTGTGGAAACATCTTATCTTTTTGAAGGCCTGCTTTGTGCAAGGCAATATTTCAACAAAGACTCGCCAAATGAGAATGAATTGCGTAGCCGTATTAACTGGTTGTGGGAAGGAGCAGAATGGAACTGGCATACAAGAGGAGGTATGGATTTATTGTATTGGCACTGGAGTCCCAACAATGGCTGGAGCATGAATTTTGAATTGCGCGGATGGAACGAATGTTTGATCACATACATTCTCGCAGCTTCTTCGCCTGACTATTCCATTGATGCAAAAGTGTATCACAACTGCTGGGCACAGAGCAACCATTTTTTCAACGGGAAAGAATTTTATGGCGTGAAACTTCCACTGGGCTTTGATTACGGCGGGCCTTTGTTTTTTTCACACTATTCATTTCTTGGTCTTGATCCGCATGGATTGAAAGATCGTTATGCAGACTACTGGGAACAAAACTTTAATCATACGCTTATCAATTATAAGCATTGTGTTATCAATCCCAATCACTATAATGGCTATGGAGAAAATTGCTGGGGATTAACGGCAAGCGATAATTATGAAGGTTATAATGCTCATTCACCGGATAATGATCTTGGTGTCATTTCTCCGACTGCAGCTCTTTCTGCTTTTCCTTATACTCCCCAATATTCCATGAAAGCATTGCGTCATTTTTATGATGATTTGGGGGATAAAATATGGAGTGATTATGGTTTTGTGGATGCATTCAGCGAGCAGAAAGACTGGTATGCAAAATC
This sequence comes from Parafilimonas sp., assembly GCA_023251275.1. Lineage (GTDB taxonomy): Bacteria > Bacteroidota > Bacteroidia > Chitinophagales > Chitinophagaceae > JAHEZC01. The sequence goes on from JAHEZC010000119.1 coordinate 6,074, forward strand.
ATATCTTGCCATTGATGAAGGACCGATCGTCGGCATGATTGAAAACTATCGTACGGGATTATTATGGAAACTTTTTATGAGTTGCCCTGAAGTGCAGAATGGTTTGAAGAAATTGGGATTTGAAAGTCCGTATCTGAAATAACTTTATAAGGTTTCACAGTATTTGTGCGTGCATAAAATTTATTGATAATGCATCCAAAATAAAATGTCAATTATGTTCTACAGAATCTTCCTGTTGCTCATTGCATTTTGCTATAGCAATATTCTTTTTTCACAAAAAGAAAATCAAAGAGGCGTAGCTCCAGATAGTATCAGGCCTGTTGGCATCATCAAAAACATCTCCGATTCAGAACTGCTTGATGTAGTGGAGCGGCAAACTTTCAGATATTTCTGGCATTTTGCTCATCCTGTAAGCGGTCTCGCAAGAGAGCGGGATAATACAGTGCATGGAGAATATTACTGGGATTTTATTAATGAAGCTTATGACGAACCGAACCTTAGTGCCCGGACTTATGGTCCTGAAGCATGCGCTATTGGCGGCACCGGATTTGGGATAATGGCCACAATCGTAGCGGTAAATCGCGGATGGATTGGCAGAGATACAGCAGTGAGGCGATTAAAAAAAATGGTTGAGTTTTTATTACATGCGGATTCTTATCATGGCATATTCCCTCATTTCATGAATGGCGAAACAGGAAAGACAATTGCCTTTGGAAAATTGGATGATGGTGCAGACATTGTTGAAACAAGTTATTTGATGATGGGATTTTTATGTGCCAGGGAATATTTTAACCGGGATACACCACTGGAAAAATATTTCCGCAGCCGCGTTACACAGTTATGGAATGTTGCCAACTGGAACTGGCATGCAAAAGGCGGAAATACTTTACTCTACTGGCACTGGAGTCCCTGGAATGATTTTGATATGAATTTTCCGATACGTGGGTGGAATGAATGTTTGATTACTTTCATCATGTCTGCTTCATCGCCTTCACACGCTATTTCGCCGGATACATATTTCAACGGTTTTGTCAACAGTACTTCTTATCTCAACGGTAAAACATATTATGGTATCAAACTTCCGCTGGGTTTTGAATATGGCGGTCCGCTTTTCTTTGCTCATTACACTTTTATGGGCATTGATCCGAATGGCCTGAAAGACTGGAATACCGATTACTTGGAACAAAATAAAAATCACACACTCATCAACAGGGCTTACTGCATAGATAATCCTAAAAAATTTAAAGGTTATGGGGAAAACTGCTGGGGACTAACGGCAAGTGATAGTTACAAAGGATATGTAGCTCATTGTCCGCAGGAAGATGTTGGAGTAATATCACCCACAGCAGCTTTATCATCATTTCCATATACACCGGAATACAGCATGCAGGCGCTGAAACATTTTTATTATGATTTGGG
>JAHEZC010000645.1 GCA_023251275.1 Parafilimonas sp.
TAAAACACCGGATGCATTAGCAGCGTATCCTGAGCGTGAAAAATATAACGGGCAGGTTTTGGTCGCAGTTGATGCCCTGAAAATGCAGATGGAGACGTATGCAATATTGGAACCTGCCGCCTTCACAGATCAACATAGCTGTGTGCTGGTGGAAAACGGAAAATTTTATGGCATGGGTTTAATACCCGGCAAAGAAAATACGCTGCGACTGGAAAATTTAAAATCCCATCTTACCGTCTATCCTGCAAATGAGATCATCCATTCCATGATAAAAACGTATGCACAGAAAAACCCCTCCAAAGTTTTAATGATGACGGAAAATGCGTGATGTGCTTAACCAGTATTTTATTGCCATTGTTTTACCACAGGATATTTCAGATGAAGTCACGAAAATAAAGCAGGATTTTGCCGGTAGATTCAAAAGCAAAAAAGCAATGAGGGTAACCCCGCATATTACTTTGCTTCCACCATTCAGATTTTCTCCTAAGCAACATAAACATTTGTTGCAATGGGTTGCCCAGACCCCTGTCAGCATAAAGCCCTTTCATCAGGAACTAAAAAATTTTGAATTTTTTGTCAATACACGTAACCCGGTAATATTCATTCAACCTGTAATAAATGAACATTTACTCCTGTTGCAAAAGGAAGTAACACGACATTTCAGAATTTCATTTCCAAAACTTCATCTTTCAGAACGGGAATACAATCCGCATGTAACAATTGCTTACAGGGATTTAAAGCCTGCCATGTTTCATCTTGCGCGGAATGAATATCAGCAAAAACAATACAACGTCAACTTCATCGTCAGCAGTTTTCATTTATTGCAGCATGATGGAAAAGCCTGGAATATCATTCGTACATTTAATTTGTGATCGAAACGAGCTGCATACATTTCTTTCAAACGCTCGTTAGTTTGTTAACAGCAAGATAATTTTTATTTTCTGAATAAATTTTTTTGTCAGGAAAAATTCAATATGTAATTTTACCACCAGTTTGATAGACTAATGAAAATTTCTTCTTCATATCACATTCTTTCCGGCAATTGTTGTTGTTGTTGTATGTGCTGTTGTTGATACACATGCACAAACCCTGATGCTTGCCAAACCCTGATTTTTTCTCTGCATTTTCCAAAATTAATTCCAGCAACAATGTCATATCAATTAAAATTCGAAACAGGTTCAATAGCCGACAAAATAAGTGGACTAACCGAAATTGAAGCATTATCATTTCTTGCAAATGCATTTGAAGAAAGGATTGTTTTCAATTCTTCTTTCGGCTGGGAAGACCAGGTGATCACACACCTCATTTTATCTAACAACATCGGCGTAGAAATTTTTACCATTGACTCAGGAAGATTATTTGATGAGACTTATAAAGTATGGAATTCAACCAATAAACAATACAACGCAAATATCAAAGCATATTATCCTTTGCAGGAAAATGTGGAAGACTATGTTTCAAATAATGGCCCCAACGCATTTTATGAATCAAAAGAACTGAGAAACCAGTGTTGCTTTATCCGCAAGACAGAGCCTTTACAAAGAGCTTTAGCTGGCAATACGATATTAGTTACCGCTTTGCGTAAAGAGCATTTACCGGAAGGAAGAGAAATAGTTCCGGTGGAGTGGGATGAATTAAACCAGGTTATCGTATATCACCCGTTGCTGTATTGGACAACCGATGAAGTAAAGAATTTTATTTACCGTCATAATATACCTTATCATCCTCTGCACAATAAAGGTTTTGTTCGTATCGGCTGTGCACCATGTACACGGGCCATAAAACCTGGCGAAGATGTGAGATCAGCAAACTGGTGGTGGGAGACAAAGAAGGCAAGGGAATATAGTTTATCCACCGCTTCGTTTTAACTTCTTTTGATTTTACACATTAACTTAAATCGTGATCAATGAGTAAAGCAATACAAGGAATAATTTATTTTATCGGAGCAGGGCCGGGAGATCCGTCCCTGTTGACCATCAAAGCGGCTAATATTTTGATGG
>JAHEZC010000120.1 GCA_023251275.1 Parafilimonas sp.
TCTACTTTCAAAGATAAAGGCCGGACCCAGCCGGATAATATCAATGCCGGATTGCTTACTTACCCTGTGCTGCAGGCAGCAGATATCTTGGTTCACCGCGCTGTGAAAGTGCCTGTGGGTAAAGACCAGGAACAGCATATAGAAATGACCAGGAATTTCGCGGAACGTTTCAATTACCGGTATGGCGATGTGTTTCCGTTGCCACAGGCATTCAATTATGGTGGCGATCTCGTGAAGATTCTGAGTCTCGACGGAAGCGGTAAAATGAGTAAAAGCGAGCACCAGATGAATACCATTTACCTCGCTGATGAAGATGATTTAATCCGGAAGAAAATCATGAAAGCAAAAACGGATGCCGGCCCTGCTGAGCTTAACGCTGCAATGCCCGCTTATATTGAAAATCTTTTTGGTATGTTGAAGCTGGTAAGCCCTGCTGCTGTTGTTGAAAAATTTGAAGCTGATTTTAATAACTGCAATATCCGGTATGGCGATTTGAAGAAGCAACTTGCAGAAGATATGGTGCAATTTATTTCACCCATTCGCGAAAGGGCTGAAGCTATTCAGTACGATGAGGATTACATTTTCCGGGTTATCCGTGATGGCGCAGAAAGAGCAGGGACGAGTGCAGGCGCCACCATGAAATCAGTAAGAAGCGCAATCGGTGTGAATTATATTTAATTCATTAGGTTCAGCCAGAAGCCTGATTAAACACCGGATAAAATTGCTGTTTAAGAGTCTGTATCCTTTACCTGTTATATTAAAATTTTAATCTTGTATTTTGTATCTTGTATCTTGTATTTTGAATTTTGTATCTTGTGCTTTGTATCTCGCATTTAGCCCTTATTTCTTGAACCATTTATTTTATGGCCAAATATAAAAAACCAAAACATGTTGCTATAGCAGGCAATATTGGCGCAGGTAAAACCACTTTGACTGAACTGTTGAGCAAGCACTATAAATGGATACCGCAGTTTGAAGATGTGGATAATAATCCATATCTCATGGACTTTTATGAAGATATGCCGCGATGGAGCTTTAACCTCCAGATTTATTTTCTCAACAACCGCTTAAATAAATTGCTTGAAATACAGCGGGGCACAGAAACCGTGATACAGGACAGAACTATTTATGAAGATGCACACATATTCGCTCCCAATCTTCATGATATGGGTTTAATGAGTAAAAGGGATTTCGATAATTACTTCCAGTTTTTTCAGACACTTGAGTCAATGGTAAAACCACCAGACCTGCTTATTTACCTTAAAGCATCTGTTCCGACGCTGGTCGGACAAATTCAAAAACGCTGAAGAGAATATGAGGAAAATATCCGCCTCGATTATCTCAAAAAACTGAATGAGCTTTACAATAAATGGATCGCAGGATACAAAGAAGGACCTGTGCTCATTATTGATATTGACAAGAATAAATTCCCGGAAAATGAAGAAGACTTAGGAGAGATCATGAAGAGTGTGAATGGAATGTTGTTTGGATTATTCTGACCAGGTTGCTAAGATCTTTTATCCCCGCGGCTGAAAAGCGGAATATATCAACTCCCTTTTTTATTATCCTTCCTTATGCGCTGATTCGTTTTTCTTTCTTCGAATATACCTGTCAAATAATACGAGTGCGAGCAGTATATTGAGAAGCATAAAAATATTCAGCAGTGTATTATTAAAATATCTGCTTATGTTGATTGTGTAATCTGAACTGCCTGAAAATTTCCATTCCACCTGCGTAAATCCGTAAATAAGAAAGCCGGATATTATCAGTATAAAAAATGCAGCAATTCCATAAATTATCTTCTTATTAATATAAGTGCGGGCAGCAGGAGCTATGCGGGATTTTGCAATTTCATCCATTACATTTTTTGTAAACCGCATTGAAGGCTGGTCCGGTTCGATATTTTCATGCATCAATTGATGCAATTCAAGCAGTTCATTATATCTTTTTTGCCACTGAGGATTATTGTTACACAATTCCTCAATCATCGCCTTTTCCGCGGCATTGCAGCTTCCATCAATATAATTCCATAACTGCTCTTCCGTAAGTTGTTGTGCATTCATAGAAACAAATTTACAGGATATGATTGTTGAACATCAGTTAATAATTTCTTTTAATTCCGATTTAAAATGCATTTCCATTTTTTCTTTCAGTCGCTTTCGTGCCCTGTGCAGTTTCACTTTTACGGCATTAGGCGTTAAGCCTGTGATCTTTCCTATTTCCTCGATACTTTGCTCTGCTTTGTAAAACAATGTAATTACAGTTGCATCATCGGGACTTAAAAGTTGAATAGCTTTATTTACCAGGGTTACATGTGAACCTCTCTCAATATCAGCGACTGCAGTGGCAGCATTTCTTGTGTCGGCCAAATGAAATATTTTTTCATTATCCAGCGAATGAACGGGCAGCTTTTTCTTTCGTAAAAAAGTAATACTGGTATTTGCAGCAATCGTGTACAGCCATGTGCTGAACTTTGAATTCGCCCGGAAATCTGCCAATGAACGATATACTTTTATAAATATGTCCTGTGCTATTTCTTCAGCATCTTCGCGGTTTTGTGTATAACGCAAAGCAATGGAAAAAACAAGGTTTTGATATTGTTTTACCAATTGTGCATAAGCCTGCCTGTCACCGAGCAGCACCCGGCGGATGATCTCATTATCATCTTGTACAATGTACATAACACTATGACTATTCCGGTGACAGAGAGGTTACAGCTACAAGGTAAGTTTATTTAATAAGCTATAAAAATTGAGTAATGACCGCGGATATGAAAAAAATGCATGAAAAAATTTATGGAACTGTAACCTGTCAAAGCAAAACGTAGTCAGAGATGACAGTAAAACATTTTTTAAACAATAAACCAATTTTTATGGATGCAACTGAAATGCTTGTAGCGATCCTGATACCCCTAAGCGCTATGGCAATGATATTTGGAATTATTTATTTAGCCAGAAAGGAAAACCTGGCTATGCTTGAAAAAGGGATGAACCCTAAAATGTACCGTCCTGCCCCATACAACAATCTTAAATTCGGGCTCTTGTTGCTTGGTGGCGGTCTCGGTTTGTTGCTGGCTTACATAATAGATATGTCTGTTCCGGCGATTCATGGGGAAGATAATCCTGCTATTTACTTTGCACTTATTGCTATTTTCGGCGGTTTAGGACTGATTGTTTCCTATCGCATCGAAAAAAAGGAATTGCTGGATAAGCAGCACAACCAGGCAGACTAAACAAGCTTCAATAATAGTATGCATCTGGCTTACTCAAAACGATTGATAAAATATTTTGTTGCAGGCAGTTAGTTTATGGTAAAATGTTGCGGGTCTCTGATCGGCAACATTTTCATCTTTAAAACCCAATATGAGCAAAAACCTCTAATGTGGCAGTTTTGATCTGATCAATCCATAAAACCAGGTGCCTGCCACGGCGCTGAAAAGCATAGCTATTGCGACACCCACACCTGAGCCTATTAATGCAAAGATAGGACCCGGGCACGCACCTGTTTAAGCCCATCCAAAGCCAAACAGTAACCCGCCATAAATTTGTCCTTTGCTCAATTTGTAAGGATGCAATTCAATCGGCTCACCGTGCATTGTTTTTATTTTGAACTTCTTAATCAGCCAGACAGAAATCATTCCGGTAACTACAGCAGAACCAATGACACCATACATGTGAAAACTTTGCAGTCGAAACATTTCCTGAATGCGGAACCATGAAATTACCTCGCCTTTTACGAGCACAATGCCGAAGAAAATACCGGTAAAAAAATACTTGAAATTATGCCACCATGGATGCTGAAGTTTGGATTCATTCAGGCAAACAGAATCGAGTGATCTTACCTCAAAATCTGTATTGATTTCTTTTAGTTCTGTTTCTTTTATATCTTGATCCATTCTGTTATAATTGTAAAATGAAAGGAAGAAAAAGATTTGCCATGATGAAACCGCCAACCATAAAGCATGTAGTTGCGATAAGGGAAGGCAACTGGAGATTGCTTAGGCCCATGATGGAATGACCCGATGTGCATCCGCCTGCATAGCGAGTACCAAACCCAACTAAAAACCCTCCGGCTATTACCAGTAAAAATCCTTTCAGGAAAAAAGGCTGTGCCAGTTAAACAACTGAACCGGCGCAAGTTTGCTGTAATCGGTGATACCATATAGCTGCAGTTCACTCACCAATTTTGGATTTACCTGGACAGGCGCATGGGATGATAAAAAAATTACAGTAAAGAAAGCTCCCCCAATCACACCAGCTACAAAAAACAGGTTCCATAATTCTTTTCTCCAGTCATACCTGAAAAATGAAAGCCCGGAAGGAAAGAAAACAGCACAAATATGCCTGAGTGAAGAAGAAATGCCAAATGCTTTGTTTCCCATTAATAACAATACAGGAACCATCAAACCTATTAAAGGACCTGCAATATACCATGGCCATGGCCGGGACAACCATTCAAAAAAATTTTGCATAAACAATCTCTCTTTTTATTTATCAGAAATGCCGACAAGATTTTCCGTGTTCATTTTGTTTAAACTCATTCAATATTAAATCTGCAAGATTACCCATGCCAAATTAATTTCTATCAGATACAGGAGAATACCCCATTTAAAAATTTATTTAAAGATAGAAAAACAATCTGCGAACTGCATTTCATTTTAATAACAAAACAAATAAAAGTCTGAGGGGCAAAAGTTTACAACTACGAAAAATACATCTGTCATGGGAGCAATAAAAATTAATTGCAATGAATACGGGCTTTCTTTGAGGCGACTTAACAGGTAATTTAGTGTTGTTTAGAAATTATGCAAGCATTTTGCCGCTTCTTTGACCTTTTCTGAAATAATTAGGGTCATGAGAAGGGCAGTTACCTGATCTTCTTGATTCATAACAGGAAGAAAAAGCGGCTGACAGGAAAGCCATAAGGATAAATGATAAAAGCAACTTCCTCATAAGATAAGGTTTTGGTAATTCAGTATTTTACCCGGCATTACAAAAATAATCATATATTAATTATAAACGGGAAATTTGAGTTAATAGTGTAAATTAAGAATTGATTAAAATTAGAAATCTTTATTTTGGTTCTCAAACCGCAATTAAATAAAAGAAGAATTAAGCCCTTACGGATATTCATAAATGAGGAATATTCCAAAGGTAATTTTATGCACCGAATTAACCCGTAACTTGCGCGTAGAATCATTCAGCATAATTCATGAAGCTTCAACTGCAACGAGCCATCGCGTTTATTGATCTTGAAACAACCGGTGTAAACATCGGTACAGACAAAATTGTGGAAATAGCCATGGTAAAAATTTTGCCTGATGGATCGAGACTCATTAAACGCAAACTGATCAATCCCCAAATGCCGATTCCCCCGGGGGCAACAGATGTGCACGGTATCACGGATGATATGGTTAAGGATGCACCAAATTTTAAGCAGGCAGCCAATGAAATAAAACAATTCCTCGATAACTGTGATTTAGGCGGATATAACAGTAATCGCTTCGATATACCGATGCTGATAGAAGAATTTCTCCGTGCGGGATTGGAGTTTTCAACAGAAGGTATATGTATGGTAGATGTGCAGAAAATATTTCACATGATGGAGCAGAGAACACTCAGCGCTGCTTATAAGTTTTATTGTAATAAAAACCTGGAAAATGCCCATAGCGCTCAAGCTGATGCATTAGCCACCTCGGAGATACTTGAAGCGCAGATTGAGCGTTATACCAATATTGGCAATACGATTGGAAGTATTGTAAAATTTACAGGCGAGGATGAATTAGTTGATTTTGCAAGACGTTTTATCAGGATAAATGGAGTAGAAATTTTTAACTTTGGAAAACATAAAGGTAAACCGGTAGCCGAAGTATTAAAAAACGAACCTCAATATTATGACTGGATGATGAAGGGCGATTTTCCTATGAACACCAAACAAAAACTCAGCGAAATACTTAACCGTACGCTGTTAAAAAAACCGTAATCCTGTAAGAACCATTGCCGGCAATAATTCCGAACATCGCTCATAAATCGTACATTCGGGAATAGTAAGCATACGTATTTTGGAAAAGTTAGTCATCATACCTACATATAATGAAAAAGAGAACATAAGCGACGTTCTGCAGGCGATCTTTTCGCTGAACAGGAATTATCATGTAGTGGTAATTGATGATAATTCACCTGATGGCACTGCTGACGTAGTACGAAGTATGATTGAAAAATATCCATTCCAGCTTTTTCTCGAAGATCGAATGGGAAAACTGGGATTAGGCACTGCATATATTCATGGATTCAAATGGGCTATTGACAAAGGCTATCAATATATTTTTGAGATGGATGCTGATTTTTCACATGATCCAAGCGACCTCGAAAAGCTTTACAGAGCCTGCAAATACGATGACGCAGATGTTGCTGTGGGCAGTCGCTATGTACCCGGCGGCGAAAGGCGGTGCATTTTACACCAGGCTTATCACATGGATGCCGGTAAAGGATCCTACTGCGGGTTTTGTATGTTATAAAAGAGAAGTGCTCGAAACAATCAATCTTGATGAAATAAAATTTATCGGTTACGCTTTCCAGATAGAAATGAAATTTGCGGCATGGAAACTTGGATTTAAAATCAGGGAAGTACCTATCGTATTTATTGACAGAAAAACCGGCATCAGTAAGATGAGTAAAGGAATTTTGAAAGAAGGTGTGTTTGGCGTATTAAAAATTCAATGGCACAGCATATTCAAAAATTACCGGAAAAGAGTAGGTGCAACAGAAATCAACCAGCGTTCTTCTTATTCAGAAGATATTCTTACCCAGAGCAAATAATTTTTTCAAATAAATAAATTCAGGGCCGGCATTGTTCTCTAAATCCTGTGGCAATACATTTTCTTTGCAGCATATATGAAATCTGCATTGCTTCAATTGCACGCTGTTGTTTTTTTATGGGGATTTACCGGTGTATTGGGAAGAGCTATTTCATTAGGTGAAGGATGGCTCGTTTGGTGGCGTTTGTGCATTACCGTAATTACACTCTGGCTTCTTTTTGCGTGGCAGAAAAGACTGCGTCTGGTTGCATGGAAAGATTTTATAAAGATTGCATCAATCGGTACATTACTTTCTTTACACTGGCTGTTTTTTTACGGGAGCATTAAATATGCAGACGTATCCATTGCATTAACCTGCCTGTCCACTTCGGGATTATTTTCTGCTATCGTTGAACCATTCTTTTTCAGGCGCAGGTTAAATTTATTTGAAGTAATGCTTGGGTTATTTGCTGTTGCAGGAATTTATATTATCCATCATTCCAATATTCGGTTTTCAGCCGGTATTTATATCGGATTGCTTTCAGCATTTTTTTATGTACTCGTTTCTATCCTGAATAAAAAAATAGTAACTGAATACAAACCGGCAGACATTACCTTATACCAACTTAGCGGGGGATTTATCGGGTTAACTTTTTTGATGCCCGTTTATG
>JAHEZC010000121.1 GCA_023251275.1 Parafilimonas sp.
ATCGCAGTTAGGTATTTTATTTCATTTGGCCTTGCCATATATTAACCCTCCACTTTTTCGATTCCGGTAGGTACGCCACTTCTCTTTTTGGCATTGTACTCGACGGCGTATTTATCGAGTACAGTAACCATGTGACGCAGCACATGATCGTCACGCAAAAGCTGAATTTTCAGCTTTTCATTGAAGGTGGATGGCGCAATAAATTCCAGCACCCAGTAAATGCCTGTAGTCTTTTTCCGGACTGGATACGCCAGTGATTTTAGTCCCCATGGATTGCTGTGCACAATAGTTCCGCCGTTATCTTTTACAAGGTCGGCGTATTTTTTCTGAGCGGATCTGAATTCCTCCTCAGAAAGCACCGGGGTAAAAATCACCATCAATTCGTAATTGTTCATTACCCTGTTTTAAGTGAAAAATTTTGTTAGGGCGGCAAAGGTAATGGAATGATTGCAAATTGCAAATTGCAGATCAGGAAGTTTCAAAGTTCCTCAGTTCAAAGTTTACAAACGATATTCAAAAAAGCTATTGAAACCATAAAAGCTGTGAATTCCTGAAAATTTAAACTTTTAACAGAAACTCCATTGTATTCGCACCATCGGCATAATCGGTCAATGACGGGGATTGCGTTTTACCGAATGGAATATCATCATGCCCCACAATACATTGGACATCGTCATTCCCTTCCAAACTCTCTACTAATATATTTCTGTCAGTATAATATTCATAATTCAACTCACTTACGGGGGAAAACAAAGAAGTATTTTGTGTGAAAATGATTGAGCCGTTATTCATATATTGTTTATTATTCATAATGAGCAGCGCCAATTGGTAATCGTAGTTGTGCCTGTATTTATGAAACTCGATGAAATAATGATATTTCTTTAGCGCATTGAGAAGGGGAATAAAATCATAATTTTCGGGGACATACAGTTTGGTAACATTCCTGCAGCCAAGTCCGAAATACAATTGGATATCATCAGCCAGCCGATCCAGTTCTTCAGATGTTTCAGTACCATCAAGAATTGCAACTGAAGTCCTGTTCCGCCGGATTATATTGGGGTATTTGCTAAAATAATATTCAAAATACCTTCCCGAATTATTACTGCCTGTTGCAATGTAGGCATCACAGCGCTTTAATTGTTCAGCGAAAGAAAAAGTATTTTGCAAATCAGTTTTCCAGTCGTACATTTTTTTCACAATATGTTTTATCAGCACATCATCTTTTGAAGAAGGTTTCATCATTGCCGTGTGGCCGCTTGCAAATACACATAAAAAATCATGGAAACCCACTAATGGGATGTTTCCTGCCATTACAATACCGACCGTTTTCGGCTGTAAGGTTTCTTCAGGAACCTCATAAGAATCAATCCATTTTTCAAGCAGTTCTTTTTGTAAAAAATTATCCGCGATATTTTTTATAGCCAGGTCAATAAATTCAGGGATGAACCAGGAATTCTGCAAATAAGCTGCCTGTTTTGCCTGACGCAGTTCATCCTCATTGCTCCTGAGATATTCGCCAAGTTGAGCCAATAAATAAATTCGGTCTTGTCTATTCATTTTTTCACCCTTATTTTTACGCAACAAAATTATTCTTAACAGCGACAAAAAAGTTTTTTATGGCTATCATAATAACAGAAGAATGTATTAACTGTGGCGCATGTGAGCCTGAATGCCCTAATAATGCTATCTACGAAGGCGGTGTGGAATGGGCCATAGCCGATGGCACAACCATAAAGGGGCCTATCACCCTGATGGACGGTACTATAGTAGATGCAGAGCAGCGCTTTGCTCCAATTAGTGCGGATATTTATTATATCACTCCGAATAAATGCACGGAATGCCAGGGTTTTCACGAAGAGCCGCAGTGTGCGGCCGTGTGCCCGGTTGATTGCTGTGTGCCTGATGAAATGTACCGTGAAACAGTAGAAGAGCTGCTGGCAAAGAAAGAAAAACTGCATGTTTAACAAACCAATCAAGGTACAAATTAAATATCTAAAAAACAGTTTTTATTTTTCATTTTAATTCCTAACTTTCCATTTCTAATGATTGTTGCTGAAAGGCAACATTTTGAACAACGGGTGATATTTCCCGTTTTCGCGAGGTGAAGGATCTGTAGTCCTTCACCTTTTTGTTTTTGGTTTATTTTTCCATAGCATTTTGTTTGCACTTCATCTATTAAAATAAATTTTAGCTTTCTTTGCCCTTTGTAATTTTTTTGATACTATGAAGAAAAAAATTGCTCTTATCACAGGCGGGTACAGCGGCGAGGCTGAAATAAGCTATAAAAGTGCCGTTACGGTAGAGAACAATATTGATAAAGAAAAGTATGATGTTTATAAAATTGACATCAATCCGAAAGGATGGTTTTATCTTGATGAAAATGGAAAACAGTTTAGGCTTGATAAAAATGATTTTTCATTAAATATTGATGGCAAAAAAATAAATTTTGATACCGTGCTCATGTGTATTCATGGCACTCCGGGTGAAGATGGAAAGCTGCAGGGATACTTCGATATGCTGGGGATTCCTTATACAAGCTCCGGCGCATCTGCATCTGCCCTCACTTTCAACAAAAGATATACTGTTGCAATAGCAGCATTTAGTGGTATCCGTGTAGCAAAATCAGTTCACCTGTTTAAGCATTCACCTGTTTCCCCTGAAATAATTTTACAGCAACTGCGTTTACCTGTTTTTGTAAAGCCCAATAACGGTGGATCAAGCATCGGAATGTCAAAAGTGAATGAGCCTTCAGAAGAACTGGAAGCTGCTATTGAAAAAGCTTTTAAGGAAGACGACGAGGTCCTGGTAGAAGAATTTATCAGCGGAAGGGAATTTACCATCGGAGTATTTAAAACAAATGGCAGGATCATCACTTTACCCATTACTGAAGTTATCAGTAAAAAAGATTTTTTTGATTATGAAGCAAAATATCTTGGCGCTTCCACGGAAATTACACCGGCAGAAACAGATGAAAGTGTTGCGGAACAAGTAAGAACGGCAGCAAAGACAATTTATAATTCATTGAATTGCCGTGGAATTGTACGTATTGATTTTATTTATAACGAAGAAGCAGGAGAACCTTTTATGCTTGAGGTAAATACTGTTCCCGGTCAGAGTGAAGCCAGCATTGTTCCGCAGCAGGTACTTGCAATGGGCTGGACACTCAAAGAATTTTATGCGGCATTGATTGAAGAAAGTTTTCATTCATAGTTGAAAATGGTTTTATTTAAATTTAATTTTTGCGGTGAGACTTGTATCTTGAAACCTGAAAACTATACCTGTGTTTAAATTCATCACACATAAATCTTTCTTTATAAACCTCCTCGCAGCAGTAGGTTTGCTGCTGCTTTTGGCTTTTATTTTTTTTTCTTCACTGGATTATATTACCCGTCATAATGAGAAACAAAAGGTTCCTTCTGTTGTGGGGAAAAATCTTGCTGAAGCACAAAAAATTCTTGAAGCCGGAGAACTGGTAGTTTCTGTACAGGATTCTGTGTATATTGATACTGCTGCGCCACTTGCCGTTATACGCCAGTCTCCTGATGCAGATGCAGAAGTAAAGGTTCATCGCACTGTTTACCTGACCGTTAACCGTGCAGTGCCGCCATCTGTTGAAATGCCTGACCTTCGGGGCTTCTCACTTAAAAGTGCAGAGCTTTATCTTCAAAGTATCGGATTAAAACGTGGTGATGTAACGTCCACGCCGGACATTGCCCGGAATGCTGTTAAGGAACAACTTTATCATAACAAAGCCATTGCGCCCGGCACAAAGATCAATATGGGTTCTGTGATAGACTTCATCATAGGGAGTGGTATCGGGCAGGAGGCAATCAATGTTCCAGACATGGTTGGTATGAAGGTTTTGCAGGCGCGGCTGTTTCTCAGCAACAAAGGCATTAGTATTGGTTCTATATTGGTTCAAGGTTCTATAGCAGATACCGCTAATGCTTTTATCATACAGCAAAGTCCTTTACCTTTTTCCACAATTGGCCCTGGTGAAGTAGTTGCAAATAAAATAAATCCGGGGCAGATCATGGATATCTGGATAAGCAATACACCTCCGGCTAAAGATACTTCTTCACCATATATTGTTCCTAAATAAATAACAGAAATATGACTACTATCACGGTTGAAGAATTAAAATCCCGCCTCGATGCGGGTGAGGAAATACACCTGCTCGATGTACGGGAAGATTATGAGAGAGCTGAATTCAATATAGGTGGTGCACATATTACCATGGGTCAGATTCAGGCTTTGCAACTGGAAGATATTGATGACTGGAAAGACGAAGAGATTATTATCTATTGCCGCAGCGGTAATAGAAGCGGGATTGCCGGTCAGTACATAGAACAGTTTGGTTTTAAAAATACTGTCAACCTTCTTGGGGGCATGATGGCATGGATAAAAAAATTTGAGAACAAGTAATTTCCGGGCATCATCACATTTTTTTTCAAACGACATTTTTTACAGGCAACCTGCTGACTTGTTTTCTACGACATTATTTCTTCCGCCAGTTGAAACACCGGAATATTTGTAACAAAATGAAACAATAACTGTATCAAAAACGAACACTCCCGTTTTTTAGTTTCATGCAACTCATTGCTTTTCAAGGGAAAGTTTATTGGCATATATTTATCAAAGAAGAAGTGCGGATGCGGAAGTATCTTTTTGTCTGTACATTACCTATTCCGGCATTACTAAATAATTATTCAATAATAAATTTTGCATTAATCATACACTAAATCATTTACACATGATCGAATTAAAGCACGTTTCAAAATGGGTTTCTGTTGGCGGAATAAGAACATTTTTGCTGAAAGATATCAACCTCAGTATAAAGGAAAGAGAATTTGTTTCAATCATGGGGCCATCTGGCTCGGGCAAATCTACCTTACTGAATGTTATTGGCATGCTGGATGAATTTGATGAAGGGGAATATCATTTTATACATGAAACTGTGAACACACTGAAGGAAAAGCACCGTTCTCAATTGTATAAGCAATACATTGGATTTGTCTTCCAGGCATATCACCTGATTGATGAATTGACCGTGTACGAAAACATTGAAACTCCGCTGATTTACCAAAACTCAAAAACATCTGAGCGTAAGGCAATCGTAGCAGATATACTCGACAGATTCCAGATTGTTGGTAAAAAAGATCTGTTTCCCACACAGCTTTCAGGCGGGCAACAGCAGTTGGTGGGTATTGCAAGAGCTTTGGTTGCAAAACCAAAATTAATTTTAGCCGATGAACCTACAGGCAATCTCAATTCGAAGCAGGGTGAAGAAATAATGGATCTGTTCAAAAAATTAAATGAAGAAGATGGCGTAACAATCATACAGGTAACTCACTCAGAAAAAAATGCTTCTTACGGCAGCCGGATTGTTCATTTGCTTGATGGAAGGATTGAAAAGCTGGAGGGATAGTTTTAAAATTCTATATAAAATTGCTGTATGAAAAGACCCGGTAATATAAAAAAAATCAATTTGAGATGAACATGAAAAGTGTAAAATTTTTGTGCTTATTTATAATGGCAAGCGTCGTGTCATTCAATATTGCGGCGCAGGATACGGCTGCAATCAACGGAACAGTATCATTGAAACAATGTGTGGATATTGCTATCAAAAATAATCTTGACGTGAATAATGCCGAATTCCTGATGGAGGTTGATAAAGTGAACTGGCAGCTTGCAAAAGGAAATATGCTGCCATTTTTATCAGCCAATATTGATCATGGCCTGAGCCAGGGGCGTGGAATTGATCCTTTTACAAATGTGTATGTAAATCAAAATATTACTTACGCCAATTATGGTGTAAACGGAAGTATTTATTTATGGAATGGGTCAAGCATTCAAAATAATATTCGTGCAAACAGGTTTGGATACGAAGCAAGTAAAATGGACTGGCAGCAGGCAAAAGATAATATTACCATATCTGTACTGCTTGCATACCTGCAGGTGCTCAATAATGAAGAACAATTGAATGCTGCAGAGCAACAGGCAGAAGTTACCCGAAAACAGGCAGAGAGGCTGCAGATTTTGAATAATGACGGAGCTATTGCTCCTTCTGACTATTATAATATGAAAGGTCAGTTGGCAGGTGATGAATTGAGCGTAGTGAATGCAAACAATGCCCTTGAAACATCGAGGCTTGAGCTATGCCGCTTAATGAATATTCCTTACACAGCGAATATGCAGCTTGAAAAAACGGAAGGCCCGCTCACACCTGTTTACTACGATGGAACAACAGATGTGATTTACGCCCAGGCTCTGCAGCAGCTTGCATTTGTAAGAGCCGCAGAACTGAGAAAACAAAGCGCAACTTTCGCAGTAAAATCAGCAAAAGGGCAGATGTTGCCATCTCTCCTGCTGAATGGAAGTTTGGGAACCAATTATTCCAGCGCTGCGGCCACTTCTGCTTTTACCGGAAGCACAGATGTCATAACAGATAATTACGTCCTGCTAAACAGTGAAAAGTTACGGGTATATGCGCCGCAAAATAATTATATATCGCAGAAGATCACTTATGGGAATCAATGGAAAAATAATTTTAATTCTTCTGTAAGCATCGGGCTGAGAATACCTATCCTGAACGGCCTGCAGGCCAGGAGCAGGGTAAGCCAGGCAAAGATTACAGAGAAGCGTGCTTATTTTAATGAAAAGACAACGAGAATACAACTTCGCCAGAATATTGACCAGGCTTACCTGAATATGACGGCTGCTTTTGATCGCTACCAGAAATTGCAATTGCAATCACAGGCTTACGTAGAAAGTTTTCACGCCGCAGAAGTAAAATTCAATGCAGGCGCCTTGACAAGCGTGGATTATCTTATCGTCAAAGGCAATCTTGACAGAGCCAACACAAACCTGATAGCCGCAAAGTATGATTATATTTTGCGTACAAAAGTGCTCGATTTTTACAGGGGTCAACTTTCTTTCTGACAAATTGCTTCGCTGAGGCCGTTATAAGTCTTTTTACTGAACACTTTTTTGATTTGGCAATATCTTCGCTTTGATGAAAGATAATTTCTCATTGCAATCAAAAGAGTATGCAAGCTTCAGGCCGCAATATCCCAAAGCATTCTACGATTTTATTTTTGAGCATATAAAAAATTTTGACAGGACATTGGATGTTGCTACCGGCAACGGGCAGGTGGCTGCAATACTGGCAACAAAATTCAGGGAAGTACACGCTATAGATATCAGCGAAAAGCAACTGGCGCAAGCGCCGCAGTTACCGAATATTTTTTATAAGAAAGAAAGAGCGGAACATACATCATTCGGTGATAAATACTTTGATCTGATCACAGTGGCGCAAGCGATTCACTGGCTTGAGTTTGATTCATTTTACAAAGAAATAAACCGTATTTTAAAAGACGATGGATTGTTTGTGGCAGTTGGATATCGCCTCATTGAAGTAAA
>JAHEZC010000122.1 GCA_023251275.1 Parafilimonas sp.
ATGTACAAGGGCCGGGAGAAATTCTCTGTATGCCCGATCATTTTGAAAAACTGGATTTCGGGCTCGAAGCAGCCATAGTAATTTGCAGGCAGGGTAAAAATATTCCCGTTGAAGAAGCTGATACCTATATTGGCGGATTGATGATTATGAATGATATGAGCGCAAGACAATTACAAATGGAAGAAATGTTGCTGAATCTCGGCCCTGCTAAAGGAAAAGATTTTGCGACTGTACTGGGGCCTTGTCTTGTAACGCTGGATGAACTGGAAGAATTTGAAATTTCCCCGAAAGAAAAACATAGTGGTAAAAGCTGGAATCTAAAAATGAAATCGCGAGTAAATGGCGCAGAGGTAAGTGAAGGAAATCTTGGAGACATGACTTGGACTTTTGCCGAAATTATCGAGCGATGCGCTTATGGTACTTACCTGTATCCGGGAGATATCATTGGCAGCGGAACCGTGGGAAGCGGATGCTTTTTTGAATTAAATGGTACGGGCAAATTAAATGATCCCGGCTATCAGGCACAATGGTTGCAACCGGGTGATGTGGTAGAATTGGAAATAGAAAATATTGGCAAATTGACAAATACGATAATCAAAGATGAAAGTGATTTTTCTATCCTTGCAAAAAAGCTTTGAGTATGTTATATAAATTCTGCCCGACTTTAACAGCATGAAAAAAACCTTCTCTTTTATATTAATATGCGCTGCATTTCAGCTTGCCAATGCGCAAAACATTACCGGAAGGATAGCAGATTCAATAAATGGCAGACCATTGTCTTATGCAATCATATTGTACAACTTTCAAAAAAACATTACTTATAGTGATGAGAGCGGCTTTTTTTATCTTGAAAAAGACTCATTACCCCGCAACGACTCAATCCTTATTCAATTTCTTGGTTACAGAAACCTGATAATAAGTGTGAAAGATTTGAAAGACAATGCAGTGTTTAAAATGATAGAGGAACCGTCATCATTGGGGCCGGTTGTAGTGTCTAACTGTACAAAAATAAAGGAATACAGGATTAACAGACGTGTTGGCAGAATAAAACAATTTATCGGTCCCGGCCCCTAAACAAAACTTGTAATTCTTGCAAAATATAACAACGGGCAAAATAAAGAAGGCTATGTAAACAGTGTGCAGATATATATTAATGAAATATCTCAAAAACTTAAAGTGCCTGTACGCTTCCGATGGTATGAATGGGACACCGGCAATAACAGACCCGGACGAGAATTAACTGATACGAACATTCTTGTGTATCCTTATAAAAACGGGTGGAATGAATTTAAAATACCTGCCAATACGCTTTTTTGCAGTTCGGGAGGAATAGTATTCGGACTGGAATTTATATATCCTGCGGAATACGAACAACACTATAAAACAATTAAAAGTACAGATGAAAAAATAAAATGGCTGAATGATATGCAGAACAGGTGGTCATTGGGAATGCAAATAATCAGGGATGCTGCACAAAGAAGTTTTTATATTATCAACAATAAACCGTTGAATGAATATACAGGCAGAGCCTTTGAAGAATATATACGGCCTGCGGTTAAATTTACTTTTACAGCCTGCAAAAAATAATTTCCCCAAAAATCAGGATTTGAAAGCAGCCAATTTTTTATCGTGAGATAAAAATTCTTCAACTGCTTTTAGCGAATCTCAACAGAAGCCTGTTTATTTGCTTGCCGGGCCTCAGCATTACTTTAGTAATTATTGCAAACCCCTTCATTCTTTTTTGCAAAATCAATTGTTTCAGCGCAGTTGTTGCCCATGTTTCTTTTCTTTTTACTTATTTACTCCTGCGAAAAGAAATTCCAATTAAATTCCGCAATTTTTAAAAAAAGTTCAGCAGAAATCAATTAGATACCCGCATATCATCAAAATAAATTTGGGTATTCAAAAGATTCAGCATGGAAAAAAATACTCTTCACCTGATTTATCTTGCGGTGAATACATCCTTTGGCGATGACTTCAGTTATAAGACTTTTGCTGCCGGTGAACATTTGCAATTAAGTTTACATTACGACCGAAATGCAACTGAAAATTATTCTCTGCAATTAAAAAACGTCGATTCAATAAATGCACTGAGTGAGGCTCAGCATAATTTTTTACAATGCCTGATTGGCATAATTGACGAAAACCTGGACAAGCCGTTAACAGTTGAATTTTTAGCCAAAAAAATGATTGTCAGCAAGAGCACGCTGAACAGAAAATTGTCAAACAGCATCGGGCTTTCTGCCAATGAACTGATAAGACGTTATCGCCTCAAAAAAGCAGCTTCTTATCTTATAGCAGGTAAAAACGTTTCAGAATCAGCTTATCTCGCCGGCTTTGAAACAGCTTCATATTTCACTCAATGTTTTAAAGGCTTTTATAACGTAACGCCAAAAGAATATTTAAAGACGATCAGGCAACAGATCATGGACCAATCAATCAACGGCAGCATAGCAGTTTAAATTGAAAAGGAATATGACAGGGTTTAAAATTTTACTGTTTTTATTTGAAGAAAATAAATCAGGGATTGCATTTTTCGCGGCTTGAAGTTTGCAGCATACTCAATTAATATTCCCGGAAAGACAAAATATTGCCGGCGAATATATAGCAGATAATTTCTTTTTTTAATGATTGAGAGTATGAAAGATTATTTTTACGCTCTATTGTTCATTTCTGAAATTCTGATGAATGTTATTTCGGCTAACACATGCTAAAATGAAGAACCAGGCACAAAAAATCCTCTCAAAGAAGAAGCTTTATTTGAACACTATAAGCCGGCAATATTTTTATTTCGTCGTAACAATTGTTGTCACAGAAATTTTTATTGCTTCTTCATTATTTGCACAACGAACTCAACTTAATTATAAAGTGATTCAGGGCAGCAATGAACTCGGATGGCTAAAGCTTGAAAAGATTGACAGCGCCAACACTTCATTTTTACAATCTGACTCACAGGTGAAGAAAAGAATTATTTTCCTGTTCACCATTATCGAGCACCAGGAAGCTTATTTTCTCGATGAAGTGATGATGAAATCTTATATATTTCGTAAAATAAATGATGATATAAAAGAGAATAAACATACTGTATATGGAAATAATTATTACACAGTAAATAATAAAAAATCTGTTGAGCGTGTTTTACTTGGCAGCATTTATCATAACCAGTTGAGCCTGTATTTCCTTGAACCTGTTAACCTAAAACAGATTTATTCAGACAGTTACCAACGCCTGCTGAACATTGAAAAAGAAACTAATCATGTGTATAAAATAAATTTCCCCGACGGAAACGTCAATCACTATTATTATACAAACGGTATCTGCTCAAAAGTGAAAGTTGAAAGAAGCCTTTTTACTATTGAGTTTATCTTGAAGCCATAATATTTTCCACGAAGTATAAGTAATCCTCGCATACCTTCTGATACGCTGATATACTGCTTCATTCCAAAAATCTGTTCAAAAGCGTAAACACCCGATCACTCATTTATGCTGCTTTAAGAAGCATAACAATTTGATTTAAAAATGACATTTTTTGAATTAAATGAGATAGTCTGTTTCTGCGAAGGAAAGGAACTTGTGAAAGATTTCTTTGACACGAGGTACGTGATTTCTCTTTAATGTTTTTTGTAGTTGCTGAGAAAAAAATCAAAGATCATTCACCATAAAAATGAAAACAAAATGCGATAGCAATTTACTAACGCCGGGCAAGCGCATAAATATAATTTCCTTAAAACTCAAACAAACATTTATTCATCTTCTAAATTCAAAAATTATGAAAAAGAAAAACTTCACCCTGGTATGCAGCTTTATAATGCTTGCAATTTTTTCCCAGGGACAGAATCAAAAATCTTCCTTTGGTATTACCGCAGGAGCAACTTTCGCTACTTACAAAGCCAAATCAGATTATGCCTCCATTACTTCAAAAACAAAAACTGGTTTTACTGTGGGAATTTCACCCTCCTTTGCAATGGGTCAGCATTTCAGTTTTTGGCCTGCATTGAACTATGTGCAGAAAGGCGGCACATTCAAAGATGATTATTCGAATGACAAAACAACTTTAAATTACCTGGAACTGCCGTTGAACTTTGTTTACAATACCACTTCATCAAAAGGAAAGTTTTTTGTCGGTGCAGGGCCTTCATTCAGCATGGGTTTATCAGGAAAAGATAAATGGGAAAGTGATGGCGGCGGATCAGGCAGTGACGATATAAAATTCGGAAGCAGTGACGATGATGATTTAAAACCATTTGAAATGGGGATAAACTTTCTCGCAGGTTATGAGTTCAAAGGCGGTTTCCTTGTTACGGCAAATTACAATGCAGGAGTAAGCAATATCGCCAATGGCATGGAAGGAAGTGATGGTACAATGCATAACAGGTATTTTGGTGTCAGGATTGGTTATATGTTCCCAGGCAAAAAGAAATAGGAAGCATTAAAACTTTGTTTCCCTATCCGAAAAACCTTGCGCAATTATTTTGCTATTCAAAAGCCGGAATACCTTATTCCGGCTCTGCTTGTAAATATTATTTCTTTTTTAAAATGCACAAGTAATAAATTCAGAACAACAATACATGCTTTTAAAATTAATCCCGATATTGTCAGAAATTGCCCTATTTTTAAATCAAACTTCCTAAACATGCAAACAAAATATTTCCTCATCCCGCTCGTCGGGATCAGTCTTTTTCTTACAGCCGCTACAACAACTCCAAAGGCAGAAACCAAGGTTGCAAAAGATACAACCGCAAAAGTCAATATTCCTTTTGAGCCATCTGCTCAAATGAAAGTGAAGAAAATGGGTTTTTTTCAGAAGCTCGCTTTTAAAATTATGACGAGGAAATTAAAAAAGCATCACTACAAAATACCCTACGATACAGCAAAAGCAGATAAGATGGCCAACGCTTCATTGGGGTTAGGAATAGCTGCGCTGGTGTTTGTTCTCATACCCTTTTATACTATTTTTCTCGCAATTCCGCTTGGAATAATGGCCATGGTGTTTGGAAGCAATGCAAAAAAATCAGGCACTCAAAAAACAACAAATGCAAGCCTTGGGAAAGCATTTGGCCTTGCGGCATTAATTGTCTTTGTATTGTACATTATTCTGGCTGCAATATTCATAGCTTCCTGGGCATCCTGGTGATAATTTTCGTGTAAGCAATTACCAGGTTATTAATATATCATGGAATATCCCTGATCTTTTCCTCATGTCAGCAACGGCCAATAGTATGGTAAATAAACGATGAGGCAGTGGTTTTCGGTTGCTTCTTTCTCCGATATTTTCTGGAATTCTTTTTATTATTCACTACTTTCTTTCAATCGCATTCGGATGCTGTTTCAAAACTTATCTTTGCAGTCTTTTGCAAAAATAATATGAGTCAGCATTTATCAGACCAGGAAATCATTCGCCGTGACAAACTCAAAGACCTGCGGGAATCCGGCATTGATCCATATCCCGCATCCTTATACCCGGTGACACATTATTCAACAGATATAAAAGAAAAATTCTCTGAAGAGGACAAAGAAAAATTTTCACATGTATGTGTTGCCGGGCGGGTAATGAGCATTAATGACAAAGGAAAAGTTTTCTTTATTAAGATCCAGGACAGCAAGGGCATTATACAACTTTATGTAAGGCGCGATGATATTTGCAGTGGCGAAGACAAGGCATTTTTTGACAAAGTCGTAAAACATATTCTCGATCTTGGCGACATTATCGGCGTTACAGGTTTTGTCTTTATAACCCGTACAGGAGAAATTTCCATTCATGCCCAAACATTTACATTTCTTACCAAATCTCTTAAGCCATTACCCGTTGTAAAGCGTGATGAAGAAGGGCACGTATATGATGCGGTTACAGATCCTGAATTTCGTTATCGCCAGCGATATGCTGACCTCATAATCAATCCCGGTGTGAAAGATGTATTTGTAAAGCGCACCATGCTGATAAATACCATTCGTAATTTTCTCAATGAACATGGTGCACTGGAGGTGGAAACGCCTGTACTGCAGCCTATTCCCGGAGGAGCCGCTGCAAGGCCATTTATTACTCATCACAATGCATTGGATATTCCGCTATACCTCCGTATAGCAAACGAATTGTATCTGAAAAGATTAATCGTAGGCGGTTTCGATTGGGTGTATGAATTCAGCCGCGACTTCAGAAATGAGGGAATGGACAGAACGCATAATCCTGAATTCACCATTCTCGAATGGTACACTGCGTATAAAGATTATTTCTGGATGATGGAGATCACAGAACAACTGATGGAGAAAGTTGCACTTGCATTACATGGTACTACCGATGTGCCGGTGGGCGGTACAATGATTAACTTTAAAGCGCCTTATAAACGCATCAGTATTTATGATGCAATAAAAGAACACACCGGAATTGATATAAGTGAAATGGATGAAGATCAATTGCGTGGTACATGCCGGGAACTGCATATTCAAATTGAACCAGGCATGGGTAAGGGTAAAATGGTTGATGCCCTTTTCGGAGAAAAGGCAGAGCATCATTACCTGCAGCCGGCTTTTATTATTGATTACCCGGTTGAGATGAGCCCCCTTACAAAAAAACATCGCAGCAAACCGGGACTGGTAGAGCGTTTTGAACTGATGATAAATGGTAAGGAAATCGCCAACGCCTACAGTGAATTGAACGATCCGATTGATCAGCGTGAACGGTTTGAAGCACAGGCAAGACTGATGGAGCGCGGGGATGAAGAAGCTATGTTTATTGATTACGACTTTCTGAGAGCTTTGGAATACGGCATGCCCCCTGCAAGCGGAATAGGAATTGGCCTCGACAGGCTGTGCATGTTAATGACAAACCAGCCTTCCATCCAGGACGTATTGCTGTTTCCTCAAATGCGACAGGAAAGATGGGATGAAACATAGGCGGCTAACAACATTTTATTATTCCCATCATGCAGTCACCGGCGTTGAAATTTGAGCTTACCTTTCAAATAAATAAGTCTGTGTTTAGTTGAGCGCCGGCAGCTGCGGCATATTTTTCAAAATCAGTAATGCGTTCTCTCATCAGCACTTCCTCATCAAGGAATGTGTTGCCTGTGCATTGCGGTGAGGTTTTGCAGAGAATATAAAATGCAGCATCGGCAACAATTTCAGGAATGCGGCTCCTGTCTGCCATTTCACGGCCACCTAATAAGTTTCTTACCGCCGCTGTATCAATAGTAGTTTTGGGCCACAACGCATTCGATGCAATATTATATTGCTTTAATTCTTCCGACCAACCCAATGCCATCATGCTCATATTGTATTTGCTCATTGTATATGCTATATGCGACCCGAACCATTTTGGATCGAGATTCAAAGGCGGAGATAAAGTTAGTATATGCGCATTGCTCCCTTTTTTTAAATAAGGGATGCAATGCTTTGT
>JAHEZC010000123.1 GCA_023251275.1 Parafilimonas sp.
TTGATGGCATTATATTCAACTGCCAACTGGCTCATTACCGTAAAAATAGTAGTGCCGACGTTGGGGAGTTTGGAAATAATATTGCTCACAAAAAAATCTTTGATTAAAGATAAGCAGCAATGAAATCAAAGCGCAGTATAAAATATTTCAGGGAAAAATGTTTATCAAATTTAATCTTCGTTTTGATAGTTTCAAATTGCGCAAAAAATAACCTCAAAAACACGGAAAGTAAATTAATAAAAATCTTAAGAAATAGCTTGAAGAATCAAGCTTCCTTATCGGCCAGTTTTTTATTGCATTCATTTATAAATTGCAGCAACTCCTCTTTTCCCGATTTTTTTTCAGCGCTTGTAATAAAATGCCGCGGCAGAAACTGCCATGTTTCACTCATTGCATCGAGAAAGGATTTTATATTCATTTTTAAAACATCCGGTTTTGCTTTATCTGTTTTTGTGAATGCCAGTGTAAATGGTATTTTCCATTCACCCAACTTATTTACAAAGTCAAGGTCAATTTTCTGAGGTGTATGCCTTCCGTCAATCAATACAAAAACATTTACCAGGTTTTCTCTTTTGCGTAAATATTCTTCAATCATCTTTGCCCAACTTTTTCTTTCTGCCTGAGACGCTTTTGCAAAACCATAACCGGGAAGATCAACGAGGTACCAGGCCTTATTAATAAGAAAATGATTGATCAGTTTTGTTTTGCCGGGGGATGCTGAAGTCTTCGCCAGCTTTTGATTATTGCAAAGCATATTGATCAAAGAAGATTTGCCTACATTGCTTCTGCCTATGAATGCATACTCAGGTTTGTCTGCCTTCGGGCATTTTTCCACTGAAGGACTGGAAACGAGATACGCTGCATTTTTGATTATCATAACTAAATTTCCGGCCGGCATTTTTGAAAAATCATCTGCCTTTTATTTCGGAGCTCTCCTTTTCAAAACAAGACTGTCAGCGGGATATTTTGCTTTTATAGTATCACGAACTGACTGAGACCAATTGAGCAGGCTTTGTTTTTCAGCATCTGTGAGTCTTGCATCTATGTGGATTAAAGTATAAGATGATAAAGGCATTTCATCTTCCTTTATTTGTTCTATCATTTCTTCCAACTTATGATATTGTACAGCAACAGGGTAATGTGCAAATTCACTGAAGTTTAATTCTTCCTTTCCTTCCACGATATGATGATTGAGCCACCACCCCACCGGTTGCATTTCTGCATACCAGGGATACACGGTATTATTGCTGTGACAGTCATTGCATGCCTTTTTCAAAATATTATTTACATCTCCGGGCACATCATATACGGTAGTTATATCACCCGGCATCAATTCGGCGGATTTATTTTTTTCAGGCCTGATAAATTGAATGGCCGCGAGAATAATGATCAATGCGATCAGGATCTTTCCTTTCATCGGATGATGTTTGGTTAATGCTCAACAAGAATTTCACCCGTCATTTCTGCCGGTATCGGCAAATGCATCATTGATAAAATGGATGGTGCAATATCTCCGAGTTTACCTGGCTTTAGGCTTCCTTTCCATTCATTCGCTATTACAAACAGCGGAACAAGGTTTAAAGTATGTGCGGTATTGGGCGTGCCATCTTCATTAACGAGGTAATCCGCATTGCCATGATCTGCAGTTAAAAAAATCGTATAGCCATGTTGCAATGCTGCAGTCACTACTCTTGCTACACATTTATCCACTGTTTCAACTGCTTTGATAGCTGCATCCCAAATGCCGGTGTGCCCAACCATGTCTGCATTCGCATAGTTAAGACAGATAAAATCTGCTGTTTCATTTTCAATTTCCGGTATCAGCATATCAGTTACTTCGTAAGCGCTCATTTCAGGTTTTAAATCGTATGTTGCTACTTTGGGTGAAGAAATAAGAATCCTGGATTCTCCTTCAAATGGAATTTCTCTTCCCCCGCTGAAGAAAAATGTGACATGCGGATATTTCTCTGTTTCTGCAATACGGATTTGTTTCTTTCCATGCAGAGCAAGAACCTCTCCGAGCGTATTGTTCAGGTTATCGTTTTCGAAAATTACATGCACATGCTGAAATGTTTTATCATATTCTGTCATGGTGGTGTAATGAATATTCAATTTATGCATCTCCAGGTCAGGATGGTCTTCCTGTGTAAGCACAAGCGTAATTTCCCGGCACCTGTCTGTGCGGAAATTAAAGCATATAGCCACATCTCCATCTTTTATAACAGCAAGCGGCTGCTGATCTTAAGCGATGATTACAGCAGGTTTAATGAATTCATCCGTTGTGCCGGCAGCATAAGATTGTTCAATAGCTGCAATGGCATCAGTCGCTTTCTGACCTTTTCCTTTTACGATTGCATTATATGCGAGCATAACACGTTCCCAGCGCTTATCCCGGTCCATAGTATAATAACGTCCGGATACCGTAGCAATTTTTCCGACAGAAACGTTCAGGTGATTTTGAAGGTCTTTTATGAAGCCTAACCCGCTTTTTGGATCCGTATCTCTTCCATCGGTAAATGCATGAATGTAAACTTCGCTAAGGCCTTCTTCTTTACAAATATCACAAATGGCTTTCAGGTGGTTAATATGGCTGTGCACACCTCCATCACTTACCAACCCCAAAAGATGCAGCGGTTTGTTGTTTAATTTTGCATAGCGGATGGATTCAAGCAAATGCCCGTTTTTTGCAAACGAACCATCCTTTACCGCTACGTTAATTCTCTGCAATTCCTGATATACAATCCGGCCTGCCCCCAAATTCAGGTGGCCTACTTCACTGTTACCCATCTGGCCTTCGGGCAGTCCGACCGCTTCACCACAGGTAATCAATGTTGTATTAGGATATTTGCTATATAAGGAATTTACGAAAGGGGTATTGGCATTTTGAATGGCGTCGGCAGATTTTATCTTCCCAAGGCCCCATCCGTCCATAATTATCAGGATAACTTTTTGATTATTCATGGGATAAAGCTACATTAATTTGTGAATTAGAATAGTCGGCCTACTTTTACATAGCACAAAATACATTGGCATGCTTTTAGCCGCTTAAATCCGTACAAAATTTCCGTATGAAAAAAATTATATTCCTGTTATTTGTGTCAATATCGTTAAGTGCCTTCAGTGCAGTGGGCGATACTGATAGTGACGAAATTGTAAATGCATTAAAACAGGGTAATGCCGAACAATTCAGCCATTTCTTTGACAATTTTATTGATTTAAAACTACCTGACAAAGATGAAATAAAAAACCTGGGCAAAACACAGGCGGGGGTTACAATGAAGAGTTTTTTTGATGCGAATAATGTAAAAGGTTTTGAGCTCACTTCACAGCGCGAAATGAGCGGAACGATGTATATGGCAGGCAAATTATTCGGATCAGCCAAGAATTACAATATTACACTGATGATGAAAACCAAAGGAGACAGACTGACGATAATAACTATACGCCTTAATTAAAAAACTCCTGATTTGAAAGAGGACTTTGCCATAGTTGTTAAATAAATGTTTTGCAGGTTTAATAAATTATGCAGGCAATTGAACAATGAATTCCGCATACTCTCCTTCTTTTGTTTCTGCTTTTATATTTCCGCCAATACCTTTTGTGATAATATCATAGCTTAATGAAAGACCTAATCCTGTTCCCTGCCCTGTGGGTTTTGTTGTAAAAAATGGCTGATAAATTTTATCCATTATTTTTTCAGGAATGCCATTTCCATTATCCTTTACTCTTATTTCAATGCCCCCAACCCCTGAAGGGGAATTAAAGTGCTTCGTAATAACAAAAACCGTTGGTTCATATCCATCTCCTGACTTTTTCTTTTTTTCAGCGACTGCATAGAAAGCGTTGTTGAATAAATTTAGCAGCACCCTTGCCAGATCCTGCTGCACAATATTTATTTTTGGAATATGCTCATCAAAATCTGTTTCAATAGTTGCATTGAAAGATTTCTCTTTTGCTCTCTTCCCATGAAAACTCAACCGTAAATATTCATCAGCAAGTGCATTGATATCTGTAAGTTCTTTCTTACCCGTACTTATGCGTGAATGCTGCAGCATCCCTTTTACGATACTATCTGCACGCTTGCCATGATGGTTTATTTTTTCCATGTTCTGCCTGATATCCCCGGCGACCACCTTAATTTCTTCAAGATTTCCTTTCCTTATCTCTTCTTCCATTTCTGCTATCAATTCTGTGGTTACTTCCGAGAAATTATTCACAAAGTTTAATGGGTTCTGTATCTCGTGTGCAATGCCAGCAGTAAGTTCACCAAGCGAAGCCATTTTTTCCCGTTGTATAAGTTGTGATTGCGTAGCTTCCAATTCCTGCAGTGCTTGTTCTGCTTTGGTTTTCTGCTGTTCCGTTTGTTGTTTTTGCTGCTGCAGCAAGGCGTTGGCTTTTTGTTTGTGCAGATTGTTTCTCCAAAGAAGAATGGCTACCAGTAAAAACACAACGAGTGCAGAAAAGAGCGCATACATCCTGACACGATTATTGCCCTGTATTTTTATGGCTTCTGCCTGCTGAAGTTTTTTTTCTTTTTCTGCGATAACGAGCTGCTTTTCTTTTTCATTTTTCTGCAACTGTTCATTCTGCAGGTCGGCCTGTGTTTTGAGATAGGCTAATCGTTGCAGGTCTTTTTCTTTATTGATAAGGTCTAATTCTTTTCTGCCCAACTCTAATTGTTGTTGCTGTTGTTTAGCGAGCAGTTCCTGCTGTTTTAGTTTTTCATTAGTAAGCTGTTCCTGCAATCTCAAAGAGTCTGCTTTCTTATCAAATTCATATTGCATAGCGAGATGTGTGATCTTCTTTTCTTTTTCATTGTTTACAATACTGTCACGGAGGATAATATAATTTTTATACGCATTAAGCGCATGTGAAAAATCTTTTTGGTTTTCATACATGATGCTTAAGTCTTCCCATCCATAGCGTTGCAAGACCAAATTATTAATTTCGTTTGCCACCTGTTTTCCTTTGTCGAGATATTCGAGTGTTTTTATAAAGCGGTTTTCAGGTGTTAATCCTATTTGGGGGAGTATTGAATCCGGAGCATCACGACTAAGTTCGCCCATGCTGAGAGAAAATAGTGAGATGCAATATTTATTATTATATTTTTCTGATATACTTATTCCTCTTTGATAATATTCCCATGCTTTGATATAATCGGCTAACTTATAATAGTCAAACCCAATATTATTTAGAATATTTGGCATAACAGCTTCACTTCCCGATTGTTCTTTTATTCTGATTGCTTCGAGATAATTTTTGATTGCTTCATCATATTGTGCCATGGAAGAATACACTGCACCTAAAAAAAATAAATCATTGGATATATCTTTCACCCCTATCTGCTTACTGATCTCTAATGCTTTTTTCCGGTATTCCAGCGCCTTA
The DNA here is from genome assembly GCA_023251275.1 of Parafilimonas sp. Taxonomy (GTDB): domain Bacteria; phylum Bacteroidota; class Bacteroidia; order Chitinophagales; family Chitinophagaceae; genus JAHEZC01. The sequence goes on from JAHEZC010000123.1 coordinate 5,389, forward strand.
TCGAAATCACCTAAGTTTCTGTAAACACCTCCAATATTAATGAGCGAATTCACCATAAGTCCTTTTTCACCCAATTGTTCACAAATGGCCAACGCCTTTTGATAATAAAGCAATGACGATGTTAAATCAGACTGATTATAATACACGCCCCCTATATTATTTAATAATGCGATCATTCTTCTTTTATCGCCTGTCTGTTCATAAATTTTTAATGCCTTGCCATAAGAATCAAGCGCTTTTGCATGATCAAATGAATGCTCATAGACATTGCCTGTATTGACATACGCGATACCGAGGTCAGTTATATTCCCTGTTTGTTTATTTAAGTCTATTGCTTTTTTAAAATATTCAAACGCGTTTGTATCATCACCCTGTCGAAGGCTAATATTGCCCAAATCGTTCATGCAATTTGCTGTTCCTTTTTTATGATTAAATTGTTTATATATAGTGAGCGCCTGCCGACAAAGCAACGATGACTGGTTATTATCACCTTGTCTGTAGAAATTTTCTCCTTTAGCCAGGAATGCAGCCGCCAGTCTTATTTGATTATTCAGTTTTTTTGCAAGCGCAATGGCGGTGTCGGCAGTCTCCAGCCCTTTGGAGATATTGGAATATTGGTACTCTACGGCAATACTATTAAGCAAATCGAGTTTTACGGTATCTTCTTTCTTGTATTTTCCCAGGACCTGTAGGAGAGAATCAAGTTTTCGCTGCGCATTGATGTTGATAGTACACACAAGCAAAAGAAAAAAAGGAGCAGAATTAAGTATTGTAAATTTTTTAAACATAATGTAAGAATGGGTTGACAACCTCTGTGGGGTTGTCAACCCTGATCACCTATTCCTTAATAAATTTCTTCACTGTATTTTCATATCCATTACTCCAAACGATCTTCAGGAAATACGTTCCTGAAGGAAGACTTGAAACATCAACCTGAACGATACTTTCACCACTACCTAACTGTGTGGTTTTATTTCGCATCATTTTACCTGAAATATCTGTGATAAGCATTGTGATTTCATTGTTGTTTAATGATGCAACCTTTACGTTCAGTGTATTTTTTACCGGGTTGGGATAAATCGTTGAAAGCCCTGCAGTGATTGCATTTTCATCTCTCAGCACAACAATATTGGAATAAGAAAATTTTCCGTCTTGGTCAATCTGCTTCAGCCTGTAATAATTAATTGATGAAGCAAAACCCATATCGGTGAAATCATAATTAAGCTTTAAATTGCTGTTGCCATTGATAGCTTTGGTGTTGACAAAACCGATCTTGCTGAAATTGTATCCATCGGTGCTGCGTTGTACTTCAAAACCTTTGTTGTTTTGTTCAGTAACTGTTGACCAGTGAAGAAAATTTTGCTTTCCTCTTGCCTCGCCGGTTAAAGTAAGTTCAGTGTCAGGCAGTAAAGCATCGGGACCAAGTTTTACAATCCAGTAATCTCCAAAGCCTCCATTACCGTGAAGGCCACTTATATCTCCATCATAAGAAGATGTGTACCCTGCAATAATATAGCCTTTATCCGCAGTTTGTTCAATGCAATTGACATATTCAGAATTTGAACCCCCCAGGCATTTTTGCCATTGCATGGCTCCACTGTTGTCAACTTTTATTATCCAATAGTCATAATTGCAGAGGTCATGATTTCCTATTACGTCGCCGGCATTGGAACTGGAAGATCCACCAACTATGAAGCCCCCATCTGATGTTTCTTTTATATCGCCTGCCTCCTCGCAGCCGCTGCCACCGTAGTTTTTTTGCCACTGAATAGAACCGGTGTTGCTGAGTTTGCACAACCACGCATCGCTGCATCCATAATTGTCGCTTACATCTCCATCTTTGGAGCCGGAGACTGTTGCTACAATGTAGCCTCCCTCTGAAGTTTGTTTTATGAGTTCCGTGCCTAAGGCACCCC
>JAHEZC010000124.1 GCA_023251275.1 Parafilimonas sp.
AAACGATTTTTATCATCAGGCATGACAGCGTTTACATTGAAGTAATTTCTCTCGCAGGGCAAACGCAAACATTGCTCACTTTACTCCAAACACCCGCTTACGGGCTAACCGATATTATCAGCAATGGCCCCAATTCATTGATCATTACGGGGAAATTTCCTATTGCACATCTGACCAAACTGGATAGTTTACCGGCGTCGGCATATATCAATTTTGTAAGGCCACTGTTCCCACCGCTTGGCAATTCGGGTATCATAAACAGCCAGGGAGACAGCGCCATGCAATCTGGTTTTGTCAGGGGTGGTTATAATCTTTCAGGAGATGGTGTTAAGATCGGCGTGCTTTCAGACAGTTACAACACCATTTTAGGCAATCCGGCACAAACCAATATAGTCAATGGTGATCTTCCCGGAGCCGGTAATCCCAACCACCCGACACCGGTGAATGTACTCAAGGAATATCCTTTTGGAGGCGCCAGCGACGAGGGAAGAGCAATGCTGCAGATAATTCATGACATAGCTCCAAATGCAACGCTTGACTTCCGAACAGGATTTATTTCCTCCGGGGATTTTGCCCAGGGTGTCCTTCAGCTTCAGCAGGATGGATGTAATATTATTGTAGATGATGTTACTTATATCAACGATCCTTTTTTTGATGACGGGCTGATTTCACAGGCAATTAACTATGTAACTTCACAAGGTGTTTCCTATTTTTCTGCAGCAGGTAATTACGGAACAGCTTCTTATTCCGGTATATTCAACCCAACTGCTCCACCGAATGGAATAACAGGCTTTGCACATAATTTCGGCGGAACTTTTTTACAGAACGATTCGCTTTACCCAGGTACCTATACTATGGTGATGCAATGGCAGGATTCGATTTATTCGATAGGCCAGACAAGCACGGGAACAACTGTTGACCTTGATATCTATTTAACTGATAGCCAGGGAAAAACACTTTTCGGATTCAACAGGAACAATATTGGCGGAGACCCAATGGAAGTAATTCCATTTACAGTAACAGCACCGACCACAACCAATATAATGATCATCCAGGCTAACGGCAACAAACCGGTACCTTTCAAATATGTTGTCTTTCGGGGGAATTTAAAAATCAATACCTTCAATACAGGCAATTCTACTATTGTGGGTCATGCCAACGCCGATTCGTCAATCACTGTAGGCGCAGTACGTTATACAAAAACACCTGCGTTCGGTGTAAACGTACCTGTAGTTGAAACTTTTTCTTCTCTTGGAGGCACTACTGTCAGAGGATCTGTCAGGAATAAACCTGATTTCACTGCACCTGACGGGGCAAGTACGACGATTGATTTTGGCTCCATTAATATTACCGGAACACCGTTCCCGAGCTTCTTTGGTACTTCTGCCGCCGCACCACATGCAGCAGCAGTAGCTGCATTGCTGATAGAAGGAAAGAAAAAATATACTAATCAAACTTTGATTCCGTCACAAGTAAGAAACCTGCTTCAAAGTTCAGCATTACCGATAGGAGGCCCCGGGTTTAACTTTTTATCAGGTTATGGATTTATCCGGGCCGATTCTGCAATGAAGACAATTGCTTCTCCTACACCATTAGTCATAAAACTTGCATTACAGGATAGCAGTATTGCACCGGGAACACAAAATATCAACATTATAGTAACCGGAAATTATTTTAGTCCCAATACGATAATAAAATTCCGCACAACAAATTTGCCAACGACTATAGTTAATTCAACTACTGCCATTGCACAGGTTCCGGCTTTTACAGGCAATCCGCCTATCACGGCATTTACGCCGCCAAAGTCAATATCCGGAGCTGATGGAGGATTTTCTCATGATACACTATATCTTTTCAGTCCTGTAAAGAAAATCGTCACTGTAACGGCAGATAATAAATCCAAAAAATATGGTGAAAAAATACCTGCCTTCACTGCTACAATTCTTGTGGACAGCGTACCATTGAGTAATACCACTTTTACCCTGCATCAACTTGGGCTTGACAGTATCATTTACACTACACCCGCATCAAATCTGAGTAATGCCGGAATTTATTTTATCAGGCCATCCATGAGAGTGCTCAACCCTGCCGACTCTGCAGATGCCGCACTCCTTGAATCATATAAGTATGTTTTCACTGACGGCCTTTTATCAATAGACAAAATGCCTTTGTTAATAACACCCAGGGATACAACGTTTCATTACGGAGATAAGATAGGTGGATTTGGATTTAATTATACATATTCTGATGCTAATATAGCACCGGGAGATAAGGCTGCTTTCCTTGATACGATTATTACAACCCACCACGCTAACCTTGTTGATACTGCGATTGCCGTATTAAATTTTTCAGGATTCAACGGAACTATTACCGACGCTCAACTGGCGCAACTTAGCTTCCTTGCTACCGGAAATGCTATTTCAAGCGGTAAAGCTATTTTCAGTAAAAGCATAAATATAAACGGGACAACAAAGACTGATACCACTAATGTAGTTGATGTACCTGCACAAGCCATTGTTAATTTCATAGCTGAGCCGGTATCAGCTAACCTTGTTAATGGCAAGGCGATCTTCAGCGGCATATCATTACTCAGCGGCGAAGCCACACTCAATGGCAAAGCAATATTTAGTAAAAGCACTACCATTTTAAACAGTGCAAACACAAATGACAGCAGTAACGAAAAACTGGCAGTAATTGTAAATGCAAATGACCTGGGATCGGGCTCATCATCTGAAATTTCCGAATTGAAAGCAATCAACGTAATAACAGCCATAACAGCCGGTATCAATACCATAGTACCGGGTGCAATGCTCTCAAATAATTTTAAAATAACTTATGCTACCAATCATTTTACTATTTCGCCGGCAGAACTTACAATAAAAACAAAGGATACTTCTTTTGCTTATGGCGTAACCCCGGTTTACAGGGATACTATAATTGGTCTTAAATATAATGATGTATTAAGTGACGTAGTAACAGGTGCGGCCGCGCATTCTTTGCTTAATGCTAGCAATAACCCAGTTACCGGCAGCAAGATTCCAGTGGGGATATATAAAATTGTGCCATATAATTTGCCGCTTGCACAACCATCAAATTATACAGTAAAGTATGTGAACGACGGTAAATTAACCGTTACCAAAGCAACATTGCAGGCCAAATGTGCCGATACATCCAGGGAATATGGTTCGCCTAATCCGGTGTTCAGGATTATTTACCAGGGATTCGTAAATGGTGATGATCCTTCCAGCCTGAGTCCCAAGCCTGTTGCAAGTACGGCAGCGACCAAGAATTCGAATGCAGGAATATATCCAATCACATTATCAACCGGTTCATCTGCCAACTATACAATTGTGAGTACAAATGGCAAGTTGACAATAACACCTGCGCCATTAACGGTGAAGGCCGACGATAAATATATATACGATAACGCTTCGTTGCCGGCATTTACTTCAACGATCACAGGATTCAAAAATGGTGATGATGCATCATCCTGCTTTACTTCAGGTCCTGTTTACAAAGTGACCCCGACTTATACAAAGGGAAATCCGGGTCTCTATACTATAACGCCTTCAGGTCTGAAACTTAAAACTCCCGGAAATTATACCATCATTTACCAAACAGGCAACCTTTATGTGACTCATTATGGATGCAGCAGTATCACCACAAAGTTGAATTGTGTACAGAAATTAACGAATGATCCATCAGGTTATTCCTACGTTGCGAAATTTTCTTATACCAATAACAATACAACGACAGTATATGTGCCTTTGGGAAGCAGCAATAGAATTACTACCAGCGGATCAGGAAGTTTCAGCGGGCAACCACCCATTGCATTTGCGCCGGGCACAGGAACATTCAATATCTATTTTAATGGTGTAACGATCACCTGGAAATTAGTGACTTCAGCCACATCGTCGGCGAGCGCCAGTTCTTCATCTGCAAAGTGTACAGGTTCGTTTGCGGCACAAACAACTTCGTCCCTAATGAGCAGCTCGATGATGGGGAGCCTGAGCACTCAACCTGATAGTTCAGAGCTTTATCAAAATGCCGGAGCATACCCGAATCCAACAACAGGATGGGTTAATTTCAATATCGGCAACGCATTGATATCAGAAAAAGATATCCAGGTGATCGGTACGTTAGGAACACGTTACCCCGTAAAGATGAATGGTAATGCATCTGTTGGTAAATTCAGCCTTAATCTTTCAGGGTTCGCTCCCGGTGTATATTTCGTAAGGGTTCGTGTGGAAAATAATTTCAAACTGTTCCGCATTGTCAAATTATAAAATGCAACCTGTCGGAAAAAAGCGGAGTACTTTGCATAAAAAATCAGGATAAGCTGAATGATCTTCATTATCCTGATTATAATTGTTTAAATAAAAGTGCTGATAAGAATTTTGATAAAGGCCATTTTAAAGCTGGTTTCGAAGACGTGAATTATGAAAAACTTCCATTATCAATTACTGTTGCTTTTTATTTTCTTTTCATTGAAAGGATTTGCACAGGAAGCGGATGACCTGAAACTTAAATCTGCTTTGTCTGCTGCTAAAGAAGACACTGGTAAAGTAAACATACTTCTTCAACTCAGTGATTATTACCTTGGCTCCGACCCTGATGAAGCCAAAAGCTATGGAATAAAGGCGATGGAGCTTGCACAATTACTTAAGTACAAAACTGGTCTTGCGCTTGCATTTAAAAATATCGGGGCTGCATATTATACTTTGGGAAATTATCCCGAAACAATTAGTTTTTTAGGGCAGGCATTAAACATATATGACTCGATAGGCGACCTCGACGGAAAGGCAAAGATGCTGAACAATATCGGTACCGTATATTATAACAAAGGGGAAGATGACAAAGCATTGGAAAGTTATTTCCAATCTTATGAAGTAGCTCAAAAACTGGGCGATAAAGTTCGTATTGCCACTGCACTGAGTAATATCGGAAACGTTTACCATAACAAAAGTGCCACAAGAGGCCAGGCGCTTGAATATTTTTTAAAATCATTAAAGCTGGGAGAAGAGGCAGGTGATAAAAATGTGATCGGTGGCGCCAGTGTGAATTTAGGCGAAGTGTACCAGGAATTAAATAAAGATGACTCTGCACTTTTCTATTTTCAAAAATCTCTTAAGGCTTATGAAAATACTGTGGATATTCCTTATTCCTTAAATGATATAGGCAATGTCTATGAAAAGAAAGGAGATTATAAACAGGCTGCATATTATCATGCCCAGGCCTACAATATTGCTAAAAAATTCGACGCAAAACTGGATATGGCGCAATCACAACTGGGTCTTGGCAGAACTTTTTTAAAGAGTAAAGATTACGAAGCGGCCGTTAAAGCATATACGGAAGCAGAAGCTATTTCTTTAGAAATAAGCTCAAAAAAAGAGCTTGACAGCGCTTATGCCGGCCTTGCCAACACATACTACAGTCTGAATGATCCGGACAAAGCGTATAAGTACCAAAAGCTTTACAGTAACCTTGCAGATACTCTCAACAGCCTGACGCTGGCAGATAAGCTTACCAATCTTCAAACCAATTTCGAAATAGTGCAAAGGCAAAACCAGATCAACCTGCTTACAAAAGATAAGGCGCTGCAGGACCTGGACCTGAGAAGACAAAAGTTGGCAAGAAATGCATTGGGAGCAGGTCTTGCAATGATCTTTGTCATTGCCTTCATCCTGTACAGGAACTACAGGATAAAAGTAAAAACCAACAAACTTCTGGACAAGCAGAAAGTGGAAATTGAGAATCTATTATTAAATATTTTACCCGCTGAAGTAGCCAATGAGTTACAGGTAAATGGGTACGCCACGCCGAGATATTATGACAGTGTTTCCGTTTTATTTACCGACTTCAAAAGCTTCACTAAAATTGCCGACGCACTTTCACCACACGAAGTTGTTTCTGAATTAAATGCATGCTTCATGGCTTTCGATGATATCGTGGAGAAACACAATCTTGAAAAGATAAAAACCATTGGTGACGCATACATGATCGCAGGAGGCATTCCTCTTAAAAATGATACACACCCAGTAAATATTATCAAAGCTGCCATGGAAATCCGCGATTTTATGAAGACGAGAAATGAGAGTCGGGCAGATACAAATATGGCGAGATGGGATATCCGGATAGGCATTCACACGGGACCTTTGGTAGCAGGTGTGGTAGGCAAAAAGAAATATGCCTATGATATCTGGGGAAGTACGGTAAACATTGCCAGCCGTGTAGAGAGCAATGGCCAGGAAGGCCAGATAAATATTTCCGCCGCCACCTACGAATTGATAAAAGATAAATACAATTGCACTTATCGCGGAAAGATCTCGGCTAAAAACCTTGGTGAGATAGACATGTATTTTGTTGCCTAAAAGATTTCGGAAAAATTATTTGTAGGCGTAAGAACCTGCATGAGAAATAGCAGATCGGGATGGATGCCGAAACTATGATCGGAGAATCCAATATTATATTTGAAGGCGCAACTGACACATACAAAGAACAAACGTGACACTCAATCATCCCAATTTAATTGTCTTACTGCAAAGAGCATATTCTGCTGAAAAAGCGGCTGCTTTTGCTTACCAGGGTCATGCCGGGTCTGTTAAAAATAAGGATGAAAAAAGCGCCATTAACCAAATCGAAATTGATGAGTGGAATCATCGTAAAGAAGTATTAATGATAATGCAGCAATACGATATTCCCATTTCAAAGTATTATGAAATCCGTTTTCATCTGATTGGAAAAATTATTTCATTCAGTTGTTATATTATCGGCTGGTTTATCCCTTTTTATTTTGCAGGGAGATTAGAGAGCGGAAACGTTTGTGAATATTTCCGAATAAAACAATATTTTAATGATCTCGGAATCAAAGAGCATGGTATAGTATTGTATGAAATGGGAATCAAAGAAAAAGAACATGAAGTTTATTTCCTGCAAAAAATAAAAAACAATAAGCTCCTCCCATTCTTTGAAAAAATTTTTGCATGGGGCGGGAAGAAAAGCTTCAATAACATTGACCTCGATAAAAAATATCCTGTTGAGGATTCGGATGGGTATTGTAAGAAATAAAAATGCACAAAAAATCTTCGAGGACAATCATGCAAAACAAAACCGAACAGCTTCAAAATCAAAACTGCCCGGTCATATTTTATTCAATTCATCCCGTTTATGCTTCAACCATTACAGGTACTTCAATATTTCTTTTTCCTATTTTCCTTTTAAAAAACTTCATCAAAACATTAACCATAAGAAGAATAATTACGCCGATAGTAAATGCTACACAGGCGTA
>JAHEZC010000125.1 GCA_023251275.1 Parafilimonas sp.
AAAGTATATTACCGCTTGCATCCCTCGCAACTGCCTGGTAATTGAAAGCCTGTGGCACCTGTGCCTGAAGTGAAAATATAAATGCAAAAAATGCAACTCCGATAATTATAACTTTTTTCATGATTATTTTTTTTCGAATATACAAAAGAAATTACTGCGTAAGGATTCCGATAATGAATTAAATGAGCTAAAGTGAAGCGCCCATCAAGCTTTTGTACAAAATATAATTTTCATCATCAAAGCAAACAAATATTACTTCTTCCGGTGATGATTCATTATTAAGAAAACTTTCAACTTCTTTCAACGCAATTGCTGCTGCTTTCTCCTTTGGAAAATGATAAACACCTGTACTGATATTCGGAAATGCAATTATTTTAACGTTATTCTCAATAGCAAGCTTCAAACAATTTTTGTAACACGATGCCAAAAGATTTTCTTCATTATTATTTCCGCCATACCAAACTGGCCCTACGGTATGTATTACAAATTTGCATGGTAATAAATAGCCTTTTGTAATTTTTGCCTCACCAGTGCTACATCCGTTTAATGATCTGCATTCAGCAAGGAGTCCGGGACCTGCAGCCCTGTGAATAGCCCCGTCGACGCCTCCACCGCCAAGAAGACTTGAATTTGCCGCATTTACAATCGCATCAACATGAAGAGTTGTGATATCGGATTTTATTAATTTTATTCTGCTGTTCATATTTCAGTATTTACATAAAGGTAAAATTAAAATAAGTTAGGGATCCGGAATAATTTTTCACTCCAAAAAGCGTTCTAATATAAAAGCCATCCCATGAGAAAATATCTTCTTATTCCTGTATGCTTATTTTTAACGCTTATTAATATTCGTGTGTTCAGTGATACTATAAGTATGCAGGATGCCATTCAAAATAAACTGATAGCGCTAACAGCAAAAAGTGCAGGAGGATTTACAGGCGAGTGCATACTATTTACTTTGCAAAACAAATCATCGCAGAACTTGTTGCTGCATCTTGAAGCAGGCAGGTTCATGCTGCCCTCTGACTCAACAAGACAAAGAATGATCATCACCAGAGAACAGTTCATTACGGTTAAACCGAATTCCACTGAAACAGCTAAATCGTATGCAATGTGTACACAGATGCATAAAAGCTCTCCTGCCCAGAAAACAACTTTCACAATGGGCAATATGGCTGACGGAATCCTTCTTAAACTTGTTGAAATTATCAGCAGGAATAACTTCCAGACAATGGCAGCACAATCTTCGGTGTGGGCAGTTTCGGACAATAATGATATTACAGATGTGTATTCCAATAATCAACAGGAAATGATTACCCTCCGGCAGTTTGTCAAGAAATCAAGACCGGCCACAGCCAATAACGTTCAGGAATATACCGGATTCTTTAAAATAAAAAATGATATCAGCGACAGTACTTATTTAAAATATTCAAGTGGAAAAATTGAAGGCGCTATTCAAATAGAACTTAAAGAAGATGCTCAACTTTACCTGACACTATATTCTGAGAACGGAACCCTTACGAAAAGCTGTTTTCAGAATAAATTATACAAGAAAGGTACAAGTACAATCAAATATGAATTTGACTATTATACTGTGCCCAATGGAAACTACCATCTTAAACTTTACGATAGCAAAGGGACTGTATTAATTGACAAATTCATGACATTTAAATCGGCAGTGTATACATTTTAATAAATGACTGTTTGCCTTGATCAGAAATGATAATTATTATAAAAATCGTTTTATAAAAAACACTTTATGAAAAAATTAGTTGTCCTTGCCATCCCCTTTTTTATATATTCAGCAATTGTTTACGGCGATACCATTACCCTTAGCCAGGCAGTGAAGTTGAAAATGATCAGCATTTCAATAAGTGGTGCACCCGCAAATGAAAACAGTGAATCATATACACCTTCATACACCGGACAGTGTATTCAGATGAAGGTTGAAAACCTGACGGATAAAGATATAAAGGTGTTTCTGGAAGCAGGACGATTCCTCAATCCGGATGACACCACCATTCAACGGATGATCGTTACAAAGGACCAGATGATTGCAATTCAGAAGAAGCAGACTAAAATATCAAAAGCCTGTGCAATGTGTTCGCAGTTATTGAACCATGCACCCGGACCTGCAACACCTTTCAGCCTGGGTAAAAAAGCTGAAGGTAAACTCCTGGAACTTGCACAACTTATCAGTAAAAATAATTTCCAGTCGAATGCTGCACAAAGCGCAATATGGGCTATAACTGACAATGATGACATTTATAATATTTGTTCCGACAATAAAGAAGAATCAAAAATACTGCGGACTTTTGTGAAAGAAGCCAAAGGACTTACGGATGTTGATGTTGCAGGCAATGCACCATTCAAACTGGACATTAATGCCGATGGTACATTTGTAAAATACAGTGCAGGTAAGATTACAGGTTCATTCGAGTTTGAACTAACGAAAGATACCAAGATGAGCATGGTGCTGGTCAATGAAAAGGGTGAACAGATATGGAAATGGTCAAAGGATTATACCTTTATGGCAGGCACCAATACTATTAGTTATGAATTCGGTTACAACCATATTCCCGTAGGAAATTACCACCTGAAATTAACCGATGACATGGGAAACGTGTTTATTAATAAAATCCTGACCTTTAAATAAAAAAATAAAAATCAGAGGGAAACCCGCTACAATTGACAAATATTACACCTGCTGATGCACAGGGTCACCCTCCTGCTTTGGATTTAAGTATTTCAGCTTTACAACTTTTGTTTTCTCCCTGAATACAGGCGGTACTGCCATCTTTGCGCCCTCGTGACTATCGGCTTCAATTATTGCATAAGCGTTGTGATCGTTATCATAGCAACCCCACTCGAAATGAGTTAAATAACCTGCATGATATTCCCTGAAATGCTTTATTGCCATATTGCAATCTTCTGCCGTATGACTTGATATTACGATGTAGCGATCCATGATTTCACATATTTAAATTGCTATACAAAATTACTACAATTCAAAGCGGTATATCAAGTTATGATGGCTTATAATTTGTAAATTCCCGCATCTTTAGTGTAACCAAAACATCACTTTCATATCGTTTTCTTCACTTATTATATACAATGCGTATCAAGAGCTGAGATTTATAATTCTATCATATTAGCCGCTATAACTCAAAGACACAAAGTTTCACATAGAAAGATATAAATATTAATAAAAATATCTTAGTGTTTTAGAGCCTTTGTGGCAAAAATATTTTTAATCCATAAATCATATATAATATTATATCCCAAAAATAAACCTTCATTCCAACATAAAAAAAGGAAAGATGCTATATCATCTTCCCCTTTTTTAAACATTTATTCAGTAATATTATTCCAGATTCAGTTCCCAGCCTGCAACTATGTTGGCATCGGGGTTCGACAGTATTAAATACGTATTCTTCAAATCGCCCAGTTCGCTGGCTGTTATTCCCTGTTTTGTACGGGGAGCAACTTTTATAAAGATTGCACCTGCCACTGCATCTTTTTTATCGGCAAGGTAAAGCAACAGCGCCGTATCGCTGTCGTTTGATAGTGTCATAGTATCTTCGGCGGCAAAGGTATGTTTGAATATACTGTAAATGCAGCCGGGCTTCAGATGACCGGTAAAACTGACCTGTGCACCCTTACGGATGGTTTTCAGATCGAAAAAGGCCGAAATCTTTTCGGGAACGGCGCTGAAATGACTCATCATCAGGCCAAGGTTAGAGTACTGGGCCACGCACATGCTTATACGTGAAGTTTCTACGGCATCACTTTGAATACCAGTATTTGTTTTACTGCTTTTCTGCGACGCATTAGCCGCTTCAAGCTGGGTATAAAAAGCATCGACCGAAGTTTTAACACTTGCCAAAGCCGCAATGCCGGTAAGGTTCAGGCTAAAACTTTTTACTGCAGCTATGCGCTCGTCCTGTTTTCCCCTCTGAAAAGGAACCCGGTGATGAGGCAGCAATGCTTTGTATTGAGGAGTTTTTTTATTAAAAACAGCCTGAACATTTATATCCCAATTGTCAATTTTAGTGCTTGAAAGCAATTGCAGCAACTGTTCAAGATTCAGCGTTTGCCCGCTCCGGGCGCCGCCTTTTGCAAGCCAATTGGTATAACACGAAATAAAAGTAGTATGTACAGGATGGTAGGAAGTATAAAGCGGGCCGAAAAAAGGATCGGTCTGCATGGCTGCTAACGCACTATCGTGAACAGTGGAAATTTTCACAGCATGAATATAGCTGTCGCGGGTGGCTTTTTCAAAAGGATTTACAATAAAATTCCATGACTTTTCCATAAGATTCAGATTTTAAGTTCAAATTTCGTGGTAATTAGTTATATATATAACAGGATATTTCTACATTTAGTATACCTTTTATATATAATTTCGGATAAGTGAACCGAAAAATCAAAAAAAATATTTATCCGGCCGGAACGATTAAACAAATGTTCAAAAAAAACTGTTATTCCCGTCCATTATATGCCATATGATAAATGGAAGAAACAATTTTTGCCGGCAACGCGATGCGAAAGGATAAAATGAAACAGCTTTTCTCAATCTCGCCAGGAGAGATGATGAAATGAAACAGCTTTTCTCAATCTCGCCAGGAGAGATGATGAAATGAAACAGCTTTTCTCAATCTCGCCAGGAGAGATGATGGAATGAAACAGCTTTTCTCAAGCTCGCAAGGAGAGATGATGGAATGAAACAGCTTTTCTCAATCTCGCCAGGAGAGATGATGGAATGAAACAGCTTTTCTCAATCTCGCCAAGAGAGAGGGTGAAATGCAGTTGATTTGGTTAATCTCAACATGCGCGTCAATAAAATACGAATACTTGTATTCATAGCGCTTTGCGAAACGTAAACGGAAAATTGCTGACGATGTAATGAATTGCTCAGCCTTATATATGAATGCAATACCCCAGGGCTATGAGTAAATTCCCGTTATGGCTTTTACCGTCGGAGGCATTTTTCTGAACATAAGTCAGTCCATAGGCCCCCCGTATATCGAGAAATACTTCACCGAAACTACCGCCATACGATGCTCCAAAGCCGCCGGTAAGGCCAAAATTTACAGGTTTTATGCTTTTTGTAGTAGTTACACTGCTTTCAAACGATTGCTTCTCGGGGACTATGGGTATAGTTCCTTCTTTATCGGCAAATACAACACTTTCCCCACTGGTTTCCTGTTTGGCATTGAGCAATAATCCAATCATAGGGCCAAAATCGGCGTAACACTTTAATGGTTTGCCAGCCGGCACAGAAAACTTCAACATGAGAGGCACTTCAAAATAGTTCAGAATGGATTCGTTTTTAAAATCAGCATAAAAATAGGATCCTGCTGGTACCATAGGGTTAAATGCAGTTGCATCAATTGCCTGCATACCCTTGCGTCTGCCGCCTTCGCTGGAATACAATGCATCGGCCCTGATGGATAAATTTGGCATGAATGAATAGGAAGCGGTAACTCCGAATGCTTCTCCTAACCGCGAAGTATAATCGCTGGTCATCTCATTGCTGCTGCCATCGCTAAGCCGGGGAATATTCAATCCACCCAAAACCCCCAACATAAACCTGGATGCGCTTTTTGCCCCCTGGGACTGAGCAAATATTGTGGCGGTGATACACACAAAAATAAATGCGAGTAACATTGATTTTTTCATGACTTCAGATTTTAAGTTGAATAATCATATTATTTTCTGACTATTGCTTTTTTACACATGCGTTTGATCCGCCAATTCCGGAAACACTTCCGCATGTTAAAACAAAATTATGATGCCATGATAAAAATTTCATTAACACAGGATTAAAACTTAATTAAAGTGAAGTGAAGGGATGTTAAAAGTAAGAAGCAGGCAGGAAGCAATTGGCAGTCAAATTACTTTGAGAACCTTTGCGGAACAACCTTTCCGTTGAATCCTTGAATGCGGCTTGAGGCTTGGAACTTACTACTTACTACTCACTACTTGTCTCATATAACTTCCCTGCTAAAAAACTTCCTTCACAATCTCTTCAAATTCGTCAGCAAGAGCAAAGTTTGTAGCAACAATCTGTTGTCCGAAAAGGTAATCACTGCCGCCTTTAAAATCGCTTACCTTCCCTCCTGCCCGGGTTATAATGAAAGCTCCGGCGGCGACATCCCAGGGCTTAAGCCCGTATTCAAAGAAAGCCTCAAACCGTCCGCAGGCCACATAAACCAGGTCGACGGCTGCTGATCCAAGACGGCGGATACCGTGAGAATTCTTCAGAAAATAAGTAAAAAGCTGCATATATCTTCCCAGTTCAGAATAATCGTAATAAGGAAATCCTGTGGCTACCAGTGCATCCGAAACTTTATGTTTATCGGAAACGGAAATTTCTTTTCCGTTCAGGAAAGCCTTACCCCCTTTGTATGCATAAAAACATTCCTCAAGATTTACTTCATAAACAACACCTAAAATTACTTCATCGCCTTCAGTAAGAGCAATGCTTACCGAATAACAGGGCAATCCATGAATAAAATTGGTGGTTCCGTCCAGCGGATCGACAATCCAGTTGTATCTTTCACCTTTTGCGGTAACAGTTTTTTCCTCAACAATAAACCCAGCTTCGGGAAGTAACCTCTGAAGTGAGTTAACAATTTTCTTTTCCGATGTCTTATCAACATAGGTGACAAAATCGTTGAATCCCTTTATTTCTATATCAGCAGCGCTAATCTTTCCGATTTCGGATTTCAGAAATCGCCCCGTTTCTTTTGCAAGCAGGCAAACTTCTTCACATATTTTTTGTAAATCCATGATGGTGATTTTTGATTTACGGTTTACGATTGTAAGGTAATAATACTAAGACTTAATTACTCAGAACAACGGACTGTGAACTTACTACTTACTACTTATTTTATTACTTACTACTTTTTTATTCCTCCTTAAAAGTATTATCAGCAACACAAGTCCTGAAACGAATAAAAGTGCAGAAATTATTTCCGCCTGTGTTATCGGATGTCCAAAAATATGATACTTTGTATTTACCCGTATCTTTTCAATAAAAAACCGTTCCACGCCATTAAGCATCAGAAATATTGAAAACAATACGCCGGTTATTTTAATCCGCTTCCTTATAGTCCAGAGAACAAAGAAAAATACTGTGCATATTACCGTTTCGTAAAAGGGTGTCGGGAATACCGGTGGGTCAAGCATGAAACAATGTTTTCCAATGCAGCCGGGTATTGCCACTCCTTCGTTA
>JAHEZC010000126.1 GCA_023251275.1 Parafilimonas sp.
AGGTTAAAGAAGCTATAGGCTTTTTGCCTGAAGAGATTTCTTACAGCAACTCTGAAAAAATTTTTAAACATACAAGACGATTTTTGATGTGTGATTGATAGTCCCTGACATATTCATCTTAATCATTAATTATTTCTTTACTGACTTTTCTGACTCACCGACTTTCCGACTCTCTGACTTTCTTTACTCCGCTCTCAAACTTTTGACAGGATTTGCAATGGCTGCTTTTATTGATTGAAAACTTACAGTTATTAATGCAATACATAAAACCAACAACCCTGACGCAACAAACATCCACCACGAGAGGCTGATGCGATAAGCAAAATTCTCTAACCATTTGTTCATGAAATATCCTGCAACAGGAGACGCTGCCAACAGAGACACTGCAACCAGTTTGATAAAGTCCTTTGATAAAAGCAACACAATGCCTTGTACGCTTGCACCTAATACTTTTCTTATTCCTACTTCTTTCCTTCTGCGTTCTGCCGAGTATGCAGCAAGACCAAATAATCCAAGGCAGCCGATAAAAATTGCAATGCACGTAAATATCCCAAGCAATGATTTTAATTTATCTTCCGCTTTGTACATCCTTTCAAAATTTTCGTCAAGAAACTTATATTCGATAGGATATTCGGGAGAGAATTTGTTCCATACATTCTTTACGGCATCAAGCGTATTACCTATATCAGCAGTTTTCATTTTTACAGCTACCTTCCACGCAGCATCAGGGAAAATCTGCAGCACTGTTGTTTCTACTTTGTCATAGAGACTTTTATAATTGAAGTCTTTTACTACACCAATGACCTTACCTGTTTTAAGAGAATCCTTGTTAGCAGCGCCCCAGGGGTGCCAGTACAAATCGTGCCCGATTGCCTGTTGGGGAGTTCCCAAACCTAATTGTTTTACTGCCGTTTCATTGATGATCCACGCATGATCTTTATCTGTTTTCATTTCTTTTGAAAAATCTCTTCCTGCCACCATCTGCAAACCCAAAGTTTTTATATAATCATAATCTGCTGTCAATTGTGTAGCAGATTGTGTTTCCTGCCTGCCGTTATGAGGTACGATGATTTCATCGCCTGCCACTGCATCGCCTGGAAAACCATAACCGATTGAGACGGAAAAAACTCCGGCTGCTTTTAATAATTCATTTTTAAATGCGTCCGCATTCCTGAACATGTTATCGCCCCTCATGGGAAAAAACATAACCTGGTTTTTATTGAAGCCGAGGTCTTTATTATGCAGGTAATTCACCTGTTTAAAAACTACAATGGCGCTGATGATCAGTAAAACTGACAGAGCAAATTGTGTGATCACCAATCCATGTCGCAGCCACGGAATTTTTCCGGGCTCTTCTTTAGTTGTCACACTGCCTTTCAAAACTTTTACCGGTTTAAAACCAGACAATATAAGCGCGGGGTAAAATCCTGCGATCACTCCAACTATGCATGTCAATGCAATCAATAGCGACAAAACAATGGGATTAAAAAATAATCCGGATGAGATATTTTTGTCAGTAAAATGATTAAGCCAGGGAAGCAAAAGCAAACTGAGGCAAACTGAAACAGCAATACTGATAAAACTCATTAACAGTGTTTCGCCGATAAATTGCAGTATCAATTGTTTTCTGCCTGCCCCGATGCTTTTGCGTATTCCTACTTCTTTCGCTCTCTGTAAAGATTTTGCCGTAGCAAGGTTTACAAAATTGAAGCATGCGATCAATAATATAAAAATCGCAACGATAGTGAGCCCATTCACGTAAGTGATATTGCCTCTTTGCGCCATGTCAAACTTAAAGTCTGAGGAATACAAATGAATATTTTTCAAAGGTTGAAAAAATGGTTTATCTGAAACGGATGCATCACCTGCTGAAGATTTGGCTTTTTGGTTTACGTAATTCTGAAATTTTAATTCCAGTGCGTGCACATCAGTTTCTTTTTTCAATTTGGCATAAGTGAAAAACTGGTGCCAGCCCCAGCTCTTCATACGCTCAGGAGGAAACGGAACCGCAGACAGTGAAATAACATAATCAAACTGCAAATGAAATTTTGGATTCTTTTTAAATACTCCTTTCACTATATAAGGCACCTTATCTTTCAGTATTTGTTTGCCTATAGGAATTTCATTACCAAAAAAACGTTGTGCCATGTCCTGTGAAATAACAATGGAAGAAGGATCGTCCAGCGCTTTAACCGCAGAGCCATATTTGAATGTCAATGGAAATACATCAAAAAAAGTTGAGTCAGGAAAACACCCGTTTTCTTCAAAAAATCTTTTATTGCCCGTTTCAAAAAGCGATTTGTATTCAGGTAACATCATTACACGCACTGTTTTTTCTACCTCCGGAAAGTCGTGCAATAACGAAGAGGCAAACATAGGCGGAGTTACGGCCATTGTCTGCATTCCATCATTATTTGTATATTCGGTGTAAACACGATAAACCTGTTCTTCGGCGGGGAAAAATTTATCGTATTGTTTTTCATCCCATACAAAAAGTCCGATCAGAATACAGGCTGTTAAACCAAGAGTGAGTCCCGCAATATTAATTGCGGAAAAACCCTTATGCCTCGTGATATTTCTGAAAGCTATTTTGAAAAAACTCTTAAGCATAAACCCTCCTGCATCTTCCCCTGGGAAGCACTTTTTAATTGTATGAATAATTTATATTTTCTTTTTCACATTTGAAAAACCGGAAAAGCAACAATGCATGACAGAGAAACAAGCCGCAACATTTATCTTTTATACATCATCATTTATTACTAACTCACCTTAAGCACATCCGCAGGCTTTGTACGCAACGCATGCCATACCCGGGATCCGATCGTAAAAAGTGTGATCAACAGCACACATATAAATGAAAAGATCAATGATGTTGTACTCACACCGGAGTTCATCCGGAAAATCATATCCATTAATAATTTAGAAAGTGAATAGCCAGCATAGCAGCCGAACCCTGCAGACAGCAGGAATATCCAGAAATAACCTTTCATTACAAGACTGAAAATATGACTGCTGCCTGCGCCCACAACTTTCCTTATTGCTATTTCTTTCATGCGTTTCAGCACGGTTAATGAAACCAATGCAAACATGCCTGTTGCAGCCATCAACACTGATATAATTGCGAACCAGAAAAATATGATGGCGATGTTTTCATTGACGCGGCTTGATTCAGCGGCAATTTCATCCTGGTAATATCCAATAAAAGGTTTAAGCGGATACAGCTTTGCCCAAGTTGATTTTGCCTTGTCATACACACTGCTGAGCGAACCTTTTTTTGCACGAACAATTAACTGTGAATATTTTGAAGGATTCACAAGAGTCATGGCAACAGGTTCTATGGGCATAAAAAGTGTGGTTTGTGTAAAATCTTTTAGTACTCCAACTACTGTGCATACAGTTGTATCATTTTTTCTTATTTGCTGTCCAATTGCCTGTGCCGGTTTCCAGCCAAACTCAAATGCAAGTTTTTCATTGATCAGCATAGATCTTTCGTAGTCGCCATTACCCGCAGTACTGAATAATCTTCCCGCGACAAGTTTTAATTTCATCAGTTCCAGGTAATTTTCCCCCACGCCTAAATAAGTAGCTTCATTATTTTTTCCCATTGATGAGAGGGGAATTTTTCTATAAGTAAAACCTATATGCTCATTTGTACCGGCAATCTTATCAATAACAGAAATTTTTTTCAGTTCATCCCTCAGCGGTATGTAAGCTGAAGCATTTTGCAGATTGATAGCTATAATATTTTCCTTGTCGTAGCCATAATCATAGGTTCTTTGAAATTCAGCATTTCGTGAGAAAGCTATTCCTGCGATCACAGTAATAAAAGTTACAACTATCTGGAATCCCAATAGTATGCGCGAAAAAAGATTAGTGCCTCCAAACTTTACCGATCCTCTGAAAATATTGGCAGCATTGAACCTGCTGATATAAAATGCAGGATATGCACCCGCTAATAAAGTAACGCCTACAAGTAACAGTGCAAGAAATGCCAACAATGTATAATCACTCAAATAATTCGCTGTTACATCAATAACAATGAACATTGCATTAAAAGCAGGCAACCAGAAATTATTAATAACAACAGACAACCCGATTGCAAATAATACTATTACTGCACATTCGAGTAATTGCTGAATCATTATCTGGGTGAATGAACTGCCCATGACTTTTCGTATCCCCATTTCTTTCAGGCGGCGGTTACTTTGCGCTACAGATGTGTTTGCGAAATTTAAACAGGCAGATAACAAAATCAGTATTGCCAGTATGAGCGCCCCATAAGCTGCTGAATCCTGCGGCCTTGGCATTAAGGCATTGCTCCCGATTTCACGTGAATGTTCAGCTACCTGCGTAAGCGGGTCTAAACTGAATGAAGTAAGTTTCATATCCTGTCTCACTCTTTGCTCTAAGGGCAAATATTTTTTCAGCTCACTGCTTAACGCTGCAGCCTCTGATGGATTTGATAACTTCAGGAAAACGACGTCCGGAAAAAATCCCCAATCATCACTCTTAATAATGCTGCCATCCATTTTATATTCGTTATCAAAATGAGTAATCATTTCAAATCTCAAAGAAGAATTCAAGGGCGGATTTTTTAAAATACCTGTTACTGTCAAAGGCTTTTTATAAATTTCATCCGAATAAAACACAAGTGTTTTTCCAATAGGGTCCGCCTCTCCAAAAAACTTCTTTGCCGCCTGCTCAGTAATTAATACAGCAGCATGATCATTTAAATTAATTGAGCCTTTTAAAAGCGGAAAATTGAAGAGATCAAAAAATTGAGGATCAGTAAAACTCGCAGTAGTGGCAAAGGCTTCATTCTGACCGGCCTTAATATTAAGTGGCCGGCTATCCCAGCGTACCGTTTGTTTTACAACAGAAAAATCATTTTTTGCTGCACCCGCAAGCGGCAGGGGACAAAGTCCTTTCAGGTTATCGCTGCCCTCCACTTTTGTGAGCACACGGAAAATACTTTCCCTGTCTTTGTGAAAATTATCATAACTAAAACTAAAACGGTAGTTTTGAAAACCCCACACAATAGCGGCAATGCCAAATGAAAGGCAAAGGATATTGATAAGCGTATATAGCTTATTCTTCCATAAGTTTCTTACAATGATTTTGAAATAATTTTTAAACATAAAGCTCCCTTTTTGTTTCCCCAAATGGAGGAAGGATTTCTGATATATGATTTAATGATGTCTGATTTCTGATATATGATTTAATGATGTCTGATTTCTTTCACATTTCACGTTTCACGTCTCACGTTCATCATTCGCTCTTTCCTGGCTTTCAGACTCGTCTTTATTCTGTTCGTAAAGCCTTAACCAAGCTAAAGATGTGGTCTCGCATTTCTCCGCTATTCGCTTCGTAGTGCTTTAACAGGATTTGCTATTGCTGCCTTCACAGATTGAAAGCTTATAGTTAATACAGCAATAAAAACCGCAAGCAAACCTGCTATGGCAAATACTGACCATCCTAAATTTATTTTATATGCAAATTGCTGCAGCCAATTATTCATAGCATACCATGCAACAGGCGTTGCAATTACAACAGCAATTATTACAAGTTTTATAAAATCTTTTGCCAGTAATTGAATGATGCCGGTTACACTTGCACCCAATACTTTTCGTACGCCAATTTCCTTTGTGCGCACCTGCGCGGTATAAGCTGCCAAACCCAATAGTCCAAGGCATGAAATGAAAATAGCGATGGCTGCAAATATGTTGAAAAGCAATCCTGTCCGCTGTTCCGATTCGTATAATTTATTAAACCTGTCATCGAGAAAACCATATTTAAAAGGAAAACCGGCGTTATATTTTTTCCATTCTGTTTCAACAGCAGCAATTGCTTTCGGCACATCTTTTCCTGTCGTTTTTATATATATCTGCCCGTACCTGATTGGCTGGCAATAAAAAATAGCAGGTTTTATCGTGGTTCGCATAGAAGTAAAATGAAAATCTTTTACAACACCGCTAATGATGCCTTCTGTTTGCCATAGTCTGAATTTTTTCCCGATGGGATCTTTTATTCCTGTTGCCTTTATGGCTGTTTCATTTAAAATAAAATGCATGGAGTCTGATGCGGCTGCGCCTGTAAACCCATTACCTTTTATCAAACGCATTTTAAAAAAAGGAATAAAATCTTTATCTACATTCATCGGGCTTAGCATGATGGTTTCACCTTCTTCTTTTCCATCCCACGAATTAGCACCGGTTTGGTCCCCGAAATCTATAATATTTCCATTTGACCAGGTCACATTTGAAATACTCCGCTGCTTTAATAATGCTGATCTTACTGCATCAAGGTGCTGCGCCATGTTGATCATGTTTACGGCTAACACATTTTCTTTATCATAACCCAACTGCTTTGACCGGATATAATTCAATTGTTTGCCTATCACTATTGTGCCGACGATGAGGATAATTGAAAATGCAAATTGTGTTACAACCAACACTTTCCTGAAAAGTGCATTACTGATATTTCCTGATATTTTTCCTTTTAATATTTTTACAGGCTTAAATGAAGAAAGTAATAATGCAGGATAAATACTTGAAATAATAAGTGTTCCGGTAATGGCGAGCAGTATAATTTCCCAAATATGATACGCTGCAAAATTAATCACAATGTCTTTGCCTGATATCTCGTTGAATAAAGGTAAAAGAGCATATACGAGCATTAAAGCAATGACGACCGCAAAAATAAACAGCAAAGCCGTTTCAATGATGAACTGCATGAATAGCTGTAATCTTGCTGCTCCAACAATCTTGCGCAGGCTTACTTCTTTTGAGCGCAGCATGGAGCGTGCAGTGGAAAGATTTACATAATTAATACAGGCAATAAATAAAATAAGAATGGCAATGACAGCAAACATTTTCACTGTGCCTATACCGCCGTCGCTGCCATCAGCAGCATATAAATGAGTTTTCTTAAGCGGCAGCCAGACATAACCTATATCTGTATCGTCGGATTTTACGCTTAGATGCAGATCTCTTAATTTTTTGGCAAAGCCTGTAAATGAAAAACCAGGTTGTAATAGGAGAAAAGTGTTATAATCAAATTGGTGAAAATCATTATCTATATTCCTTCCTTCTGTACTGCCGGCGTACATTTTCTGGGCTAAAAGACTCATCGGAAAGATCATATCTCCCTGAATCCCGGAGTTTTTGGGAAAGTCTTTTATTACACCGGTCACTTTAAAATTTGTGGTTTCATCTGCTGTTATT
>JAHEZC010000127.1 GCA_023251275.1 Parafilimonas sp.
AATAATAGGATAAGAAAAAAGAAAATAGGCATGTGCAGTTCAGGATTTTATTTCTAAATATACGGGACAATGATCACTGTGCTTCACATCAGGATAAATTTCTGCGCGCAGCATCTTGTTTTTCAAATTCTCTGTAACACTGATGTAATCTATTCTCCAACCTTTGTTTTGCAATCGTACCGTGGGAAAACGCTGACTCCACCAACTATAACAATGTGCTTCATCCTGGTGGAAATGCCGGAATGTGTCAATAAATCCGTTAGCTAAAAATTTATCCATCCATGCCCTTTCTTCGGGTAAAAAACCCGAAGAATTCTTATTCCCTTTTGGATCATGTATATCAATTTCTTTATGTGCAATATTGTAATCTCCGCAAATAATTAACAGCGGTCTCTCTCTTTTTAATGCATTCAAATAATCTAAAAATTCATCGAGCCACAGATATTTATAGGTTTGCCTTATTTCGCCGCTGGTTCCTGATGGGAAATACGCATTGATGAGTGTGAGATTTCCATAATCAAGGCGGAGGACTCTTCCTTCAGCATCACTTTGCATGATGCCATTACCAAACTGCACATTATCCGGTTTGATCTTTGTAAAAACTGCAACACCGCTATATCCTTTTTTTTCTGCGGAGAACCAATAACTGTCAAATCCAAGTTCCTCTATTTTTGTAAAGTCAACATTGTCTTTATGCGCTTTGATTTCCTGGAGACAAATAATTTCTGCAGGATCGGTTTTGAGCCATTCGATAAATCCTTTGTTTATAGCAGCCCGCAGGCCATTTACATTGTATGAAATAATACGCATGATAAAGAATTGCATTTGCAAGTTAAGTTAAAGACACATTTACTGAGAAACGTAATTGAGTAATCAATAAATTTTCATCAGTAAAAAAGAATAGTGCCGCAACCTTAGTGCAATGTAACAGTCAGATAATTTCTTCCTGCGTTCCGGGTTTGGGCATATATGTTTTGTAAGTTTGTTATATAACAAAAGGTATTTTATGCAGTTTGGCATTATCGGAAGCGGAAGTTGGGCAACTGCGCTCGTAAAAATTCTTACAGATAATCAACATCATGTCAACTGGTGGGTGCGTAATGCAGATACAATTGGTTATATCCGGCAAAGAAGTCATAACCCGCATTATATCAGCGCAGTCTATTTTGATAACAAGCTGCTTACGCTAAGTGATAGTATTATTTATGCGGTCGAACAAAGCGATGTGCTTGTGATTGCAGTTCCATCTGCGTATGTGCATGATGCATTCAGCACTTTAAATACAGATGCTTTTCAAAATAAGAAAATTGTTTCTGCCATCAAGGGTATCCTGCCTGGCAGCAACCAGTTGGTGAATGAATACCTGTCACTGGAATTTAATGTTGAATTACATAATTATTTCGCCGTAATGGGTCCATGCCATGCCGAAGAAATTGCCGCTGAAAAATTATCTTACCTCACTTTTGCGGGAGTTGATGAAGAAATGGGAGGAGAAATTGCTTCACATTTTCATACGGAATACCTGAATACGGCTGTGAGCCATGATATTATGGGAGTGCAATACGCTGCTATCCTGAAAAATATTTATGCACTTGGTGCAGGCATTGCACATGGCCTTGAATACGGAGATAATTTCCTCAGCGTTTATATAGCCAATAGTGCTAATGAAATGGTGCGGTTTCTGCGAAAAGCGAGGCTCGACGATGAAAAAGAAACTATTAATTACACTGCTTCTGTCTATCTGGGCGACCTTTTGGTAACCTGTTATTCTCTATATAGCCGCAACCGTACTTTTGGGAATATGATTGGTAAAGGATATTCTGTAAAAGCAGCATTGCTTGAATTAAATATGGTGGCTGAAGGGTACAATGCGAGTAAATGCATACATACAATCAACCAGGAATTAAGAGTAAATATTCCTATCGCTGATATTATTTACGGGATATTGTGGGAGCATCTCCCTGCTGCAGAAGGGTTCAAGAAGATCGAAACTTTGTTGGTATAAATTTTTGTCACACCTTCACACTTTATCGCTAAATGCCAAGCATACTGAATGTTTTCCAACCCTCACTCCCTGAAAAGTTTTGCGGTAATTCCATCTGCCAGTAATTTTCCTTTATCCGTTAAGACCAGATGACTGCTTGTTAGCATCATCAGGCCATTACCGAGAAAAAAAGTTGCATCGCCCAGAATTTCTTCCCCTGATATTTCACCCCAGTTTTCAGCAACATATTGCAATGACAAACCTTCTGCAGTTCGAAGGCTCGTCATGATATATTCATTCAATCGCTGTGCAGTTGTGAGATATTCTGTTTCGCAGGGTACAATATTTTCTTCAATGTTGTTTATATATAATGCATTATTGCTAATATTCCATTGTCTGCTGCACCCATTGAAAGAATGTGCGGATGGTCCCAAACCTATATAATTCTTACCAAGCCAGTAGCTGCTGTTGTGCCGGCTCCTGTGGCCATGCTTTGCAAAATTTGAAATTTCATAATGTTCATATCCTGCATTATGCATCCATTGCATCAACATTTCAAACTGGCGGCTTTGTTTTTCAATATCAACATTTTCTTTTTTTTGCTCCATAATCATTTTTTCAAGCGCTGTTTTAGGTTCTACAGTTAATGCATAACAGGATAGATGTGGAATATCAAGCGATATAGCTCTCTCCACATTCTGTTGCCAATGTTTGTCTGTAAGAGTTGGTGTGCCATAAATAAGATCAATGGTAATATTTTGAAAGCCCGATTGCCGGGCCAGTTGAATGCTTTGCAAAGCCTGTTGCGCATTATGGGCACGGTTCATCCATTGCAGGTCTTCATCAAAAAAAGATTGCACACCAATACTTAAACGGTTGATACCTGCTGCTTTCCATCCATCTATCTTTTCAATATTTATATCATCAGGATTTGCTTCAACCGTTACTTCCGCATCTTCCTCAACCAGGAAATTTTTTTTCAATGTATTTATCATTAATAGCAAATCGGTAATTGCTGATAAAGATGGTGTGCCTCCGCCAAAATAAATAGTAGCAATATTTTCGTTTATATAATATTGTCTTAATTCTGCTTCTTTGCAAATGGCCTTTATCATACCATCCATTTGCTTTGCAGAAGTAGAAAAATGAAAATTGCAGTAGTGGCAGGCTTTTCTGCAGAATGGAATATGAACATAAATACCTGCCATAAGCTGAACTTTGTAAATCTGCTGATATTTGAGATGACAAAAATAAAACAATACATACGTCGTATCTTAAAAGTGATTATGTGGTGTTTATTTTATTCAGTTACCATAGCTCAAAAAGAATGCAGGCTTATAGTTTCACCCGTTGATGCTTCAGCCAATGCTATTGAGGCATTAAAACTTACTGTAGTTTTTAATTCAAAAACAAGCTGTATCCGGTATGTGCAGCAATTGCCTTCGTATTTAATGTCAAAAGGCTATGCTTCAGCTTCAGTTGATAGTGTGTGGGAAGACAGTTCATCGGTATTTATCAGGCTATTCCCCGGCGAAAGATATTTATGGAATCATCTTGATGTGAATGAGAACGATTGGGCAATATTAAATCAACTCGGGTACAGCAGAGAAACTTTTAATGATAAACCTTTTGACCAGGGTAAGGTTAATAAAATATATGAACAATTGCTGGATCATTTTGAAAACAATGGTTATCCTTTTACAAAAATTTATCTCAATAGTATTGTGTTGAATAATGGATTGATGGGTGCAGGATTAAATATTGATAAAGGACAATTATATTATATTGACAGTATCAGCATTAAAGGAGATGAGCGCATCAATAAAAATTTTTTATATCACTATCTTGATCTGAAAAAACATGATGTCTATCAAAAAAATAAACTGGATAAGATCAATCAAAGATTAGCTGAATTGCCCTACCTGAATCAATCTCAGCCCTGGACAATTACAATGCTCAACACCGGCTCAATGCTGAATTTATATATTGAGAGCAGGAAAAGTAACCAGGTAAATGTGCTCGTTGGATTATTGCCTGCAAATGAACAATTGGGAGGGAAATTATTACTCACCGGTGAAGCGAATCTTAATCTGCGAAACCCTTTCGGTGGTGGAGAAACCATTGGATTGAACTGGCAGCAATTACAAAATAAATCGCCCCGGTTAAACCTGCTTTTTCAGAAGCCTTACATTTTTAATTCTTCTTTCGGCCTCGGTTTTAATTTTGAGTTATATAAAAAAGATAGTTCCTATCTTAATATCCATTCACAAATTGGTGTGCAATATGTCTTTTCTGCGAAACAATCGGGAACTGTCTTTCTGCAAACATCAAGAACCAATTTACTGAACGTAGATACGCTCACAGTTAAATATACAAAACAACTGCCGCCGATGATTGATGTAAGCTCTGCAGGTCTTGCTCTTCAATATGATTTTAATAATACCAATTATCGTTTCAACCCGCGGAAAGGAAATGAACTCCAGTTTATCACCGGTTTTGGAAATAAGAAGATAAGAAAAAACAATGCAATTCTTCAGCTCTCTGATACATCATTCGACTATAAAAGTCTCTATGATACTGTAAAACAAAACACTTACCAATTCAGGATACGTTTTGCTGCTGCTCATTATTTTCCTGCAGGAAGGCAGGCTGCTTTTAAAACAGCCTTAAATACAGGTTGGTTTCAATCACCAGGTTATTTTCAGAACGAATTATTCCAGATCGGTGGTTATAAATTACTCAGAGGATTTGATGAAGAAAGCATTTATACTAACCGTTTTGCCGTCGGTACTTTGGAATACCGCTATTTACTGGGTCAAAATTCATATTTCTACGGTTTTGCGGATGTTGGATGGGCCAGATACGAAAGCAGCTATACCCAATATTCGCACACCTATCTTGGCTTTGGTACAGGCCTCGCATTCGAAACTAAAACTGGAGTATTTAATATTTCTCTTGCAGAAGGAAAGCGCAATGATCTGAAGCTGGATTTCAGGCAGTCAAAAATTCATGTAGGATTTGTGAGCCTCTTTTAAATTTGATGTAGTTTACAGGATATATTTGCTGCATTGGAACACTGTTTGAAAAAGTTTCTGACAATACTACTCTTTGTTATACCAGCACTTGTTTTTGCCCAAGCGGATTCAGGTGTAAAAAAAATTAATAATCCAGATTCGCCGGTCCGGCAAATCAAATCAGGTATTATAAAAGACACCCTTCATGATACTGTAAAACAAAAAAAGGTAATTATAACTATACGAAAGGATACAGTAATCATCCAAAAAGACACAACCAGCCTTAGCAGAAATGTAATATCACCAGACAGTTTACGGAAAGATACATTTGCAGCCAATCTGCCACAAAATACAATTATACATTCCCCGACAAATGTCAACGATGATTTAATGCCCGGCGAACCGAGAATTGCGATAAAAAAAGATGAATTATTTTATGCACTTGTTGGTATTGCCTTATTTCTCGCATTTATTAAAGTGGCTTTCCCGGAAAATTTCCAGAATCTTTTTCGTCTTTTTTTTCAGACCTCATACATTCCAAAGCAAACAAAAGAACAATTGGGGCAGGGATATTTGGCTTCACTGCTGCTAAACTTATTGTTTGTTACTACAGGAGGATTATTTATATCACTTCTTGCTTTACAATATCATTGGCTTTCCATACCGTTCTGGAGACTTGCAGCGTATTGTACGGTTTTGCTTGCTGCTTTGTACCTTACAAAATTTGCATTTATTAGTTTTGCAGGATGGGTTTTTAATGCAAAAGAAGCAGCCTCTACATATAGCTTAATTGTTTTTCTGATCAATAAAGTTATGGGAATATTGCTCCTCCCATTAAGTGTGTTCCTTGCATTTTCGAATGAAGATATTCAAAAAGTGATTATTACAATTGCCGCTTGTCTCGCGGTATTCTTGTTAATTTACCGTTATACGATGTCGTTAACAATTATCACCAAAAACCTTAAAATAAATTCAATCCACTTTTTTATATATCTTTGCGCTGTTGAAATAATGCCTATGTTAATTATCTACAAGGTTTTATTCATTCAAATCGGGAAAACAAATTAATTTCTCATTCTTTTTACATCACCATGATAAACGGAACAAAAAAATCTTCAGGCGGTGCAAAAGAAACTCAGAGAATACTCATCACTCAGCCGAAGCCGGAAAGTGAAAAATCTCCATATTTTGAACTGGCAAGAAAGTATAATGTTGAATTGTTTTTTTGGCCATTCATAAAACTGGAGTCAATTCCTGCACGTGAATTCCGCAGGCAAAAAATTGATATTACTTCCTACACCGCTGTCATCTTTACCAGTCGTAATGCAATTGATCATTTCTTTCGTACCTGTGAAGAAATGAAGATCAATATCGGCCAGGATACTAAATATTTCTGCATTACAGAAGCTGTTGCGTTGTACCTTCAAAAATTTATCCTTTACAGGAAGCGAAAAGTTTTTTATGGATCAGATGGCACGAATAAAAGCATGTTCGATGTGATCAACAGGCACAAGGAAAACGAAAAATTCCTGTATGTGTGCAGCGAAAACCAGCAGGATAATGAAATTGTGAACTGGCTTAAAAATAACCATTGTGAATTTCACCTTGCTTTTATGTATCGTTCTGTAAGCAATAGTGTAAAGGAAATAATGGATACTCAGGAGTTTGATGTGATTTGTTTTTTTACCCCAAGCGGCGTAAGAAGCTTGTTTGATAATTATCCGCTATTTAAACAAAACGGGACTTCTATCGGAGCTTTTGGTAATAATACCCTGAAGGTAATGGAAGATGCCGGTCTCTATGTAGAAATCAAAGCACCCGCTCCACAGGCGCCTAGTATGGTAGCTGCGCTTGAGCTATTTCTCTGCACTAAAAATAAACAGAACAGTTTTAGTATTTAGAAAGCAGGTTTGCCTCCCGCTGATTTCGAAGTTTACACAAAATTGCAGAAAGTATGAGTAGCGGGGACGGGAGTTGAACCCGTGACCTTAGGGTTATGAATCCTACGCTCTTACCAACTGAGCTACCCCGCCAATTTTTTTTCTGTTGAACCCGTGTCCGCCTCATGCGGATATGAATCCTACGCTCTTACCAACTGAGCTGCCCCGCCAATTTTTTTTCTGTTGAACCCGTGTCCGCCTCATGCGGATATGAATCCTACACTCTTACCAACTGAGCTGCCCCG
>JAHEZC010000128.1:0-5858 GCA_023251275.1 Parafilimonas sp.
CAAAAAATGCATCGGCGCTAAATGGGCCAAACACCAGCATATTTTGTTTTGCTTCTTTAATAGCAGGCTTTATGATGCTTTCTTCTTCATTGCCAACCAGACCTTCATCACCTGCATGCGGATTAAGGCCAAGCACGGCGATCTTCGGTTTATCAATCCCGAAATCTTTTTGAAGGCTGCTGTGTAATATCTTCAGCTTAACCACAATACTTTCTTTCGTGATATGCTGTGCAATCTCGCTTACAGGTATATGCTCTGTTACCAGGGCTACACGCATGTTTGCAGCAGCCATCAGCATCACAACATCCTGTACTCCGAATTGGGCTTTTAAAAAAGGCGTGTGTCCACTGTAGTTAAATTCGGCAGACTGAATATTTTTCTTATGAACCGGCGCAGTAACGAGGCCTCGGATATTCCCATTCTTCAAAGCTTTTATAGAATACTGAAGGGAAAGAAAAGCGTACCTGCCACCGGTGGCGTTCAACTCCCCGGGATTGATCTGTACTTCTTCTTCCCAGCAATTAAACACATTGATCTGTTTGGGATTAAGCCTGCTGAAATCTTTTATCGCCTGGTAAGTAAAGTTTATATCAGGTAATGATTTCCTGTAAAAATTGATACTCTTGTTACTGGCAAATATTACTGGTACACATATATCGGGCATGCGGCTGTCATTCAAAGTTTTAATGATGAGTTCCAGCCCTATACCATTCAGATCGCCACAACTAAAACCTATCACCGGTTTTTGCAAATCCTCGCTCATTCGCTGATTTTTAATTACCGAAGATACGTAAACAGGCAATAAAGATTGAACGACATTCAATAATTGAGCTTGAATAATTTTCAGGATGTTGAAACTAATCTTATTATTGTCTCACCATTATTTACTAATGCCTTTTTATGGCATATACATTAAAGAAATCTCTTGGCCAGCATTTTTTGAAAGATGAAAACATCTGTAAAAAAATAGTGTCTGCATTAAAGCAATATGAATTTACGCAATTACTTGAAGTAGGGCCGGGAGGCGGTGCTTTGACAAAATATCTTTTGCAGATTCCGGATATTAATTTTAAAGCAGTTGAGGTGGACAACGAAAAAGTGGAATGGCTAGAAATGGCTTACCCGGCTATGAAACGAAAAATTATTCATCAGAATTTTCTTGATATGGATATTCCGTTTGAAGGAAGTTTTGTCGTTGCCGGAAATTTTCCATACAATATTTCATCACAAATTCTTTTCAAAATACTGGAATGGAAAACACAAATACCATTCGTGATTGGAATGTTTCAGAAAGAAGTTGCGCAGCGGATTGCAGGTAAGCCGGGCAATAAGGTGTATGGTATTTTAAGCGTTCTTATCCAGGCGTTTTATAATGTCGAGTATTTATTCGACGTGCCTCCGGGCTGTTTTATTCCTCCGCCTGAGGTAATGAGTACAGTGATAAAACTGGAAAGAAAAACTGAAGGATTTATCGTAAGTAATGAAAAAGATTTTTTAAATTGGTAAAGAAAGCGTTTAACCTGCGCAATGCGGTAAGAATTTTATTCGATGATACAATTTTGCAGGACGAAATTTTTAATAAACGTGCTGAACAATTAAGCATAAACGATTTTGCATCTTTAACTTTCAGAATGAAATGAGGAAGGTATTAATTACAGACAAGGCGCATGAACACCTGATTGACCGGTTGCAGAAAAACGGGTATCACGTGATTTATGAGCCGTTGATCACTTATGACGAATTGTTATCAGCAATCGGTGATGCAGAAGGGTTAATTGTAACTACACGTTTAAAAATTGATACACAGGCCATTGACGAAGCGCCTCACTTAAAATGGATTGGCCGCCTCGGCAGCGGCATGGAATTGATTGATACAGAATATGCAGAAAGCAAAAACATAAAATGTGTAAGCAGTCCTGAAGGCAACCGGAATGCTGTAGGAGAGCATGTATTAGGCATGTTGCTGAACCTGATGAACAATATCAGCAAAAGCTATGACGAAATAAAAGAAGGAAAATGGATACGCGATGCAAACCGGGGAACAGAGCTATCAGGTAAGACAGTTGGCATCATTGGTTATGGCAATACAGGTTCTGCTTTTGCTAAATTATTGGGAACATTTAATGTGACAGTCCTTGCGCATGACAAATATAAATTCGGATTTGCCAAAGATTACATTCGCGAAGCAGGTCTTGAGCAATTGGTACGATATGCAGATGTGGTGAGCCTGCATTTACCTCTTACTGATGAAACTTATCACTACGCCAATGATGCATTCTTTCGTTCCCTGGAAAGGAAGCCCTATTTTTTAACTTCCTGCCGGGGAAAAGTTACAGACACGGCAGCCTTAATAAGAGCGGTTAGCAACGGCAATATAAAAGGGGCGGGCCTTGATGTATTGGAAAATGAAAAACCGGAAATTTATACCCCGGAGGAAAAAGAGCAATTTGAGCAATTATGCAGTTTTCCTAATGCAATTATCACGCCACATATTGCCGGTTACAGCAATGAAGCATTTTATTTAATGGCTAAGATTCTTCTCGATAAACTGGGCATTTAATTGTATGCTATTTCAGCAACGAAACTAAGATCAAAATTGCGGTGAAATTTGCCCTTCGGGTTTATTGAAGATGCTATCCATTCTTCCCCATCGGGATATGGATCTTGTTGTTTCCAGGAACATTCACCAATCGCCATCATACCGCCATGATTGCAACTTATCTTAAAAGCGTAATGTTTCCTGTTATCCACCGGTATGTTTTGCATGTCGAAACTTACCCATTGCTTTTCATACGTTTTATCGAGCGATAAAACACACTCACCTTTTTTTTCTTTCCATTCACGTGTATCCGGATCAAATTCAAAAACAGAAAGCAAAGCATCAGTTTTGCCAACGATCATCTCAGCGAAGATCCTGATATTTTTCAATTGCCCGGCTTTGTAGCTTTTAAAAGTCTGCCCTGCATAATGTTCACTTCCGTCTGCACATCGGCCAATCCAGTAATGATGACCCGTTTGCGTATTTCCGATAACTGCAATGTGGCTGTTTGCAGAAAACGTGGATGGATTTTTCATAATAAGTTTTTTGTTATAACGTAGTTGTCAATGGTTTATTGCAAAAAAATTCCCAAAAACCCAGTTGAAAATTCTTTGCTGAAAATCAAAAATTTGTATATTTGTTATCCTGCAACGCTGCACATTGTTTGTGGCGTTGTATTTTTTTTATCTGCTGTAAAACGGTAATTATGAGCGAAATCATGTACGTGTCGAAGGAGAGTTTTGAAAAAATGCGGTCAGATCTGCATCGCATGAAAGCGGTTGACAGGCCTGCTGCATCAAGGGCTATTGCAGAGGCAAGAGACAAAGGAGATCTCAGAGAAAATGCTGAATATGACGCGGCTAAAGAAGCTCAGGGTATGCTCGAAGCAAAGATCGCTTTGCTGGAGGGACAGATACTTAATGCACGCATTGTGGATACCAATTCCATTGATACAAGCAAAGTTTCCATTCTTACTAAAGTGACAATTACTAATATAGCTACAAAAAAAACCGTGACTTACCAGATTGTTGGTGAGCAGGAAGCTGATCTGAAAGCGGGGAAAATTTCAGTGACCTCTCCCATAGGTAAGGGCTTGTTGGGCAAAATAAAAGGAGATGTGGCTGAGGTGAAGGCGCCCACAGGTATTATCAAATTTAAAATTGAAGAAATAAGCATTTGATTTTGTAAAAGTGTCTTATACTTTGCGAATTAATTTTTGTGTGGTGAAGAGCCACACTTTTTTCTTTTATGCGCATGAAGAATTAATAAGATACCTGGAAAGATCCCCCGCTTTTATTCGATATAATTCTTTCCCGTTACCTTTCAATTTGTCGTTTACGAATTCATAAGATATGAAGACTATTTGAAAATATTAAATTCTGCAAGTGATTAAACGTTTGAAACAAGGGTGAAAAGAAAAAGGAGAGCAGACACTCTCCTTAGTTTGATTTTCGGGTTATCGGACGATGCCGGAATTAGGGAAGCTGTTATATATTGATGAGTAATTGTCCGGTTTGCTCGCCTTTTGAAACAACTGTTCCATTGTACATCTGCATCACGCTGCCTTTATTATCATACGTGAGTGTGTACACCACTTCCAGTTTTTCCCTGCTGTCAAGCACATTGTTTATAACAACTTTTTGCGACATGGCATGCTGAAATGAAGGATAGTCATGGAGCTGTTTTGCATCATAAGTTTTGTCCCACACGATGGTTCTTGAGCATCCTTTTACTTTAGTAACCGTGATGCGCAGTTTAGCAGAAGCATCTTTATATACAGGAGATGAATAATCATTGGCTGCATACACTGCAAAGCTGATGTTTTTGCTCACTGGCTTTTCGGGTACTATCACTTCCCCCACTTGCCTTTGGAAGATCGCTAATGCGATCACCATCACTGCCGATAACCATAATAACAAGTGCTTTTTCATAAAACTGATTTTGTCTTATACAGGACAAATTTCATGAGCATGTTGGTTAATGAAAGTTAAAGGGCTGATGAATGGTAACCGATTATTATAACTGGTTTAAAAAAATGACTGTTGTGTAAAACCCTTTGGCACAGCACATTTCAGCCAATACGAAACTGTTCGCTTTTGATACAGACAGTGTAACATATTGATACAGGAAGAGAATATTTGGATAAGTTTTACATGCTGAAAAAGCATGAATATCGAAACCTGTAAATCAGTTGCAGGCTTTATGATTTCCCCGTTTGATATCTAATCCATGCCAGTACCAGTCTTATTTCACCAAAGCTTATATCATTGCCTAATTGTTCTTTTAATGGTGTGATGGAACCCCCATTATAAGTTTTTACCAACGGCTCAATTAACACAAATTTTTCTTTTTGCACCAACTCATGAACAGAAATTTCACCCCGCTCTACGTAATAAGCAAGGTGCCCTTCAATAGTTTGTATAGTAAGATTTCTTGCAGCCGCTATTTCATTAACAGTTTTGCCGGATCGGTATAACTGAAAGGTTTCTAACTTAGTGTCTGGCTTTTCGGGCTGTTTTTCTTGTCGCTGCCTTTTGGATATTTTTTCGTGGGTGAGTGATGAGAGATTGTGTTGTGTACAATAGGCAATTATAATATCTATAAACTTTCTTCCGTATTTTTCAATCTTCGCTTTGCCAAAACCGCTGATCTTCGCCAACTCTTCTAAGTTTTGCGGCAGGTATCTCGACAATTCATGCAGCGTATTACTGGCAGCAACAAAATAAATAGGCAGGTCTTCCTGTTCACATATTGCATCTCTGAGCTTTCGCAATTTGTGATATAATACAGGATGCGGACTTTCTGTTTTCTGAGACGAAGCAACACCTGCATAAGCATTTACATGCAGCTTTTCAGGAACAAAATTCTTTTTGTGCTGATGATAAGCTGCAACGGAAAAACCATTACTGCATGATTTAATTAAATGCTGTTGTTTTGAAAGTAATGTATGCACCTGCTGTAAGGATTCATTGTAAGATATAGCATATTGCCTGCTGTCTGTGACCGCAGGTGAAGTGGAAATCATCTGCAGCAGTTCCTGTATTTGTTTTATAAAATATATTGCTGCGGCTTTAATCCTTTTTTGCAAAGCATCATTTTGTTCAGGCAGTTCAACCTGCTGCAATAATTGTTCTAATTGTGACCTGAACTTAAGCGCAACCTCGTGGGTGCTTTCAGTTTTTAGTTCTAACTGTTGCACCCAGGGCATTGTATC
The DNA here is from genome assembly GCA_023251275.1 of Parafilimonas sp. Classification (GTDB taxonomy): domain Bacteria; phylum Bacteroidota; class Bacteroidia; order Chitinophagales; family Chitinophagaceae; genus JAHEZC01. The sequence continues at coordinate 5,754 of JAHEZC010000128.1, forward strand.
AGTACTGAATGATGAAAGATGTTCATCCGCTACCTGATTCAGCTTTATTAAAGATTTAATGACTGACGAAAAATCAAAAAGAGCGATAAGCAAAGAAGACTGATA
>JAHEZC010000128.1:5868-7173 GCA_023251275.1 Parafilimonas sp.
AGAATGTTTGGATTGATTTAATTCATCTTTCAGGTATTCCTGCGAAAACTTCTGTTGGGCAAAATGCACGATGCGTTCATCATTCATCATCCCGCCGGTAGTGATCCGGCTTTTCAATATTATGCCCTGCATGCCTGTACACCGGCTCAGTGCTACATATACTTGCCCCGGGGCAAAGGCGGCGCCTGCATCAATCACTGCTTTATCGAATGTCAACCCCTGGCTTTTGTGAATGGTGATAGCCCACGCCAGCCGCAATGGAAACTGTGTAAAAGAACCCAGCACATCTTCATCTATATGCTGCGTGGTTTTATTTAAACTGTAACGGATATTTTCCCATTTTTCTTTTTGCACTTCAATTTCACGTTCATTGCCGCACTGTACAAAAATTGTATCACTCTCTATTTTACTCACTACGCCGATTTTACCATTGAAATACCTTCTTATTTTTTCGTGGTCGTTTTTGATAAACATCACCTGTGCACCCTCCTTTAGTTGCAGCAATTCATCAGCAGGATATGATTTTTCAAAAAATTCTCCTTCAATGATCGCTTTAAAACCATTAAGCGGCCCCGGCAATTGATTCAACTCATTTTCATTTATGGAATCAGCCTTATAATTATGCGTGGTGAGTATGATATAGCCATCTCCTTTTTTTGGCTGGAATGAAGGATCGTACCGACTGTGCAGCAACCGGAAATCTTCTTCTTCCATTTCATTGTTGCGCACCTTGTTGAGCAGTGAAATAAATACCGGATCGCTCTGACGATAAATCTTGTCCAGTTCAATATGTGCAGGCTGGTGTTGCTGCATCACTTTGCTGTCGAAGAAATAAGGACTATTGTAAAATTGTGAAAGTATCCGCCAATCTTCGTCAGGCACTACCGGCGGCAACTGAAACATATCTCCGATCAGCAACATCTGTACGCCGCCAAACGGTTCTGAATGCCGATACCGGAACTGACGAAGCACTGTATCCAAAGCATCGAGCACATCACAACGCACCATGCTTATTTCATCAATGATCAGCAGCTCTAATTGATGCAGCAATTCAATACGTTCTTTATTGAATTTTATGCGCCCAAGCAAATGATGTTTATCAACAGTATCGTATTGCATATCATCCCTGGGTTGCCGGAGGGGTTGCTCGAATCCTTTCGATGCAGGGATATAAGGAGAGAAAGGCAGTTGAAAAAAAGAATGGATGGTAGTGCCGCCCGCATTAATAGCGGCCACTCCGGTAGGTGCAAGCACGACGGTTTGCTTTGGAGTATGTTCTTTAATGTATTTGAGAAAAGTAGTTTT
>JAHEZC010000129.1 GCA_023251275.1 Parafilimonas sp.
ATTTAATTAATTCATTACCATTTCCCTCGCATTCTGCAGGGCAGCGGCAGTAGGTTTCTCGCCGCTGAGCATTTGTGCGATAATAGTAATTCTTTCATCACTGGATAAAAGACGGATATTCGTCTTAATAGCATCTTCTCTTATTTCTTTATACACAAAAAAATGAGCATCCGCTTTTCCCGCAATCTGCGGCTGATGGGTGATGCATATAACCTGTCTCCTGGAGGAAAGCGCTTTCATTATAATGCCCACCTGTTTAGCAGCTTCACCTGAAATACCGCTATCTATTTCATCGAAAATAAGCGTTTGCAGATCAATAGATTCTGCAACCAGTGATTTAATGCAAAGCATGAGCCTGCTCAGCTCTCCTCCGCTTGCCACTTTGCGTAATGATTCAAAACGATTGCTTTTATTGGCGTCGAATAAAAATTCAATATCATCTTTTCCAAAGTTGTTCAGGGCTGTTTCCTTAATATTAACTTTTAAAATTGCATTGGGCATGCCTACCTGCTTAAGAAGGGTATTTACTTTTTCTGCAAATGGCCCCGACTGTTTTATTCTGCCCGCAGATATTTCTTCTGCAATTTTACTTACCTGTTCACTCAGTATGCCGGTTTCTTTTTCTTTGAGTGCAATCGCTTCATCAATATGAAGTACGGCTTTTAATTTTACTTCGAGGGATGATTGCACTGCAAGTAATTCATTGGTTGTTTTTACACCATGCTTCTTCAGTAATTTATACCCTTCGGACATTCTTTCATTGATCCATTCAATGCGATGTGAGTCATAATTCACAGCATTGTTAAGATTATCCGTTTCTTCAGCAATATCCTGCAATTCGATCTGCGCACTGTGCAGCCGCCCAATAATATTATTCAGGCCGGGATGATACGATGCATAAAGGTTTAACTGGTTGGATAATTGCTTGAGTATATTTACTACAGGCCGTTCGCTTTCCTTCAGATCAAAATAAACCTGGGCTAATGTTGTTTTGATATTTTCGCTGTTGCTCAGCATCTTTAATTCATTTTCTATTTCTTCCAGTTCATTTTCCCTGAATGAGGCATTGTTGAGTTCGTGGAAAAGGAATTGATGATAGTCAAATTCTTTGTTGAATTGATTTTTTTGATTAAGCAAATGCGCAAGTTCTTTTTTTGCCTCCAGCCATTTACGCCAGTTGATTTGATAATCAATCAACGCAGTGATGTTGTTTGCCAATGCATCAAGCACTTCGCGCTGAAAACCTGATTCGCTTAATTCCAGTGAATCAAATTGCTGGTGAAGATCAACAAGCAATAATGCCAATGTCTTCAGTTGCGGCAGTGTGGCAGGCGTATCATTTATAAATGCCCTTGATTTTCCGCTTGCAGTTATTTCCCTCCGCAAAACCAATTCTTTATCATCACCGAATAAATCATTTTCCTGTAAAAAAATCTCAATATCTTTTTTCCCTTCAAATGAAAAATATCCTTCTACAAAACATTTTTTATCACTCTGAAGCAGTACAGATGTATCGGCACGATCTCCAAGTATCAGCCCTAATGCACCTATAAGAATACTTTTGCCCGCACCTGTTTCACCGGTAATAATATTCAGCTTGCCGGAAAAATCAATTTCCAGTTCGCCTATAATTGCATAGTTCTGTATGTGTAATTTTTTGAGCAAAGAATTTGAAGGGTTACTCTAATAAAAAGTTTTTCAAAAGTAAAAAACAGTTTTTCAATTCAATAATCCATTTTAAGTTTATCTGGTTATTGGCCCTTGCATCTTGCAACACCTGCCTTCGCTTTTTGATCAATGGAGTCTTTGTAATCATGGTTCTCCATGTCAAGACATTTCTGGTAATAGCTGATCGCTGCTTCTTTGTTTCCCTGTTTTTCATAGATATACCCGATTTGCAAGGCTGCTCTTGATGCATAATATTCCTGCCTGAATTCTCCCATCTTTATAGCAATAAGATATGCTTTGACTGCTTCATCGTCGCGGTTTAAATCGTCGTAAATTCTGGCAAGGCGATAAGTAAATTCCAGCCTGTCTGCTGTGTTGGTAAAATCATCAGTGCTCTTGCCACTCAATGTATTCAGCGCTTCACTGTTATATCCGCCATCATTCAGTAGTCTTGCTTTTAACAATAAGGGATCAGGCCATACTCCTGTTTTTGCATCCTTGTTGGCCTGTTTGTCAGCATCGGTATCAGTTGCTCCTTTTTTCAGCAATGTTTGCCTGGCTTTTTGTGCTTCCGGCATATTGCCCTGCAGATAATAGCACCAGCTTAATTTTTCACAAGCATCTTTTACGTAAAATTTTCCCCTGAAATTGTTTAAAAAGGTTTCAAAATATTTGGCTGCTTCCTGTGTTTCGAGGTGATGAAGCTTAATATAACCCAGCTCAAAATTCCACACCGGTGTTGACAAATATTCCGGTGAAGGATTTTTGTTGAGTATAATATTTTTCGCATATTCCGTCCGCTTATTATTAATACCAAGATTAGCTGCCATATATGCGAGGAGGTGATTATTCACTATATCTAATTTTTTCTGATTGATGTATTGAAACACATTCTCCGTTTCGTTCTGCACATAAAATAAAATATAGCAATAGTAAAAACTTGCTTCATTAAAAAAAAGTTTCGCCCACTGATCATTACTGTTCACAAAGTTTTTCATGATTTGCATGCCTTCTTTAATTGAACCCTTTATGCCGAAGAGACTTGCGAGCCATCTGTACCCATCAGGTATGGTGCCCGCTATCACCTCCATGGGTGCATAGATCATGTTGTTTGGAGCGAAAGAAGGGAACTTTTTTTTATTGTCCCTGATAATGTTGAAAGCCCTGCGAAAATCCCAGCCGGCACTCCAGCGTTCACCGAATTTTATTTCTACGCATGCTTTCTGCATGTATAAAACTGTGCGGCAATAATTATAAAAAGGAGAATTTTCAGGTCCATCTTCTATTTTGTCTAAATTGTATTCAAACTGCTTTTTTCGTATTTTATATTCCGCAGGATCTTCATTGAAAAATAACGTAAAAAAATCAATATAACTGTCGAGCATATAAGGTATGAGGTTGTCCGGGTTATCTTTTTTTGCCAGGTCAATCATTTGCCTGCCGTTATTTAATTTAAGACTGATAATTTCCTGGTATGCTTTCTGGCATGTAGTATTAAAATCAAAAACTTTTTGTGCGAAAACCGAATCACATCCTGCTGCAATGAAAACAATAAGAATAGTTTTTTTAATACCTGAAAATACAGATAACCGGCGAACTAACACGGAGGGAAAAAGCATTTCAATAATATCGGGTACTGTATTCATTTAACCGAAAATAAAAAAGGACGCCGATATGTACGTCCTTTTTAGAAAGTTTATCTGTGTTTAACAATTTATTGCACACCTACCTGGTTATTCAAATCATCATCCACGAGAATCCTGCCGCAGTTCTCACAAACCATAATTTTTTTGCGCTGGCGGATTTCACTTTGCTTTTGGGGCGGAATTGCATTAAAACATCCGCCGCAGGCATCCCTTACTACCGGCACTACAGCCAGGCCGTTGCGATAGCTTTTACGAATGCGGTCGTAAGAATAAAGTAACCGCTCATCCATTCCTTTTCGGGCATTTGCAGAGAGGTCATCAAAATGCTTTTCTTCTTTTTCGTTATCAATGATAATTTTTTCCAGTTCTGTTTTTTTATTGGTCAGCATCGTTTCTTTTCCGGCAATTTGCTTTTTGGCATTTTCAAGCAATTTAGCCTTTTCCGTGAGCTCTTCGCTTGCATCCCGAATGTGTTTTTCTGCCAGCTTTACTTCAAGTTGCTGCATCTCAATTTCTTTGTTGATGGCTTCGAACTCTCGGCTGTTTTTTACACTGTTGCTTTGCTTTTCATATTTTTTTACCAGCGCTTCAGATTCCTTTATAGCATTTTTCTTTTGCTCAATGAACTCATTGATGCCATTGATTTCTTCTTCGATGCGTGTTTTCCGGGCATTTAATCCAAGAATTTCATCTTCAAGGTCGCTGACTTCCATAGGAAGCTCGCCTTTTAAAACCTGGATCTCATCCAATTTGCTGTCAATCTTCTGGAGTTTAACCAGTGAAGAAAGTTTTTCTTCAACGGAATAATCTTTTACTGCGGCCATATTAAAATTTATGATTTAAAAATTTTGATTCTATAGCTTTATGACGTTGTTGCTGATATTAACCTTTCAAATCTTTGAAGCTCCGGGAAATTAAATTCTAAACCAGATACCTTCTCTGTCGGCCCAGATATATTATCGGGGTAAACTATTGCGAATGCTTAAGCTTAAGCAAAATATTTTACTTCCGCTTGTCATTATAACGCAGGAGAAATCTATTTGACATTTCTATACAGTTTCTCAGATAAAATACCATACCGGGTTTGTCCTTATTTCCGTTTTAAGGACGGCAAAGTTAGGGAATTTCAACCGTAAAAGATCAAAAAGCAGGTCAATGGTAAATTGCTCGCTTTCCCAATGACCGATGTCAGCAATAACAATACGATCATCAGCATCGAAAAACTCATGGTATTTAATATCTGAAGTAATGTAAAAATCTGCACCTGCTGCTATTGCCCGCTCAATTAAAAAACTGCCCGCCCCTCCGCAGACTGCGACTTTTTTTATTGGTTTTCCCAAACGCTTTGTGTGGCGAATGACAGAAAGGCCAAAATTTATTTTAAGTTTTTGCAAAAGTTGCTCTTCATTCAGGCTATCAGCTAAATCTCCTGTCAAGCCACTGCCAACCTGCAGATATTCATTTGACAACGGGATTATATCATAAGCTACTTCTTCATAAGGGTGGGCTTTTATTAAGGCAGCAACGATATTACCCCCAAGGTATGCGGGAAATATCGCTTCAATTTTTATTTCATTTTCTTCATGCCTTTGCCCGATACTCCCGATAAAAGGATCGGATCCTTCTCCGCCCTTAAATGTACCTGTGCCTTGCGTATTAAAACTGCATTCGCTGTAATTCCCGATTTGCCCGCAACCTGCATTAAAAATTGCCGAACGTACATTTTCCGCATATTCAACAGGAACAAATGTGAACAGCTTCATTAGTTCACCGGCTTTTGGTGTAAGAATTTTCCTGTTGCCCAATCCCAGTTTATCGGCTATTCTGTCGTTCACCCCTTTTATCACATTATCCAGGTTTGTATGAATCGCATAGATAGCAATGTCATTTTTAATGGCTTTGATGATTGCTTTCTCTGCATAATTTTTCCCGGTGATCTTTTTCAGCCCTCTGAAAATAATCGGGTGGTGCGCTATAATGAGGTTACAATTTTTTTGTAAGGCCTCTTCCATTACTGCTTCGGTCGCATCTAACGTGCAGATGATGCCCATGCACTCCCATTCTGAATTTCCGGTGAGCAATCCTGCATTGTCGTAAGACTCCTGGTAAGCAGGCGGTGCAAATTGTTCAAGCACATTAATCACTTCAGCAATTTTCATAATTGCAAAGTTTATAAATACGCCTAAATTACAGGCAACTATTTTTGCGGTCATGTCAAAGCAGGCATTCCTGAATTATAATGGAAAAATTTATCGTGCGGGTAAGTTGCTTATCTCACCTGACAATCGTTCTTTTCGTTATGGTGACGGATGTTTTGAAACAATCAGGATGATAAACCGAAAAATTATATTGGAAGCAGAACATTTTGAAAGATTGTTTTCTTCAATTGAATTGCTGAAATTTGAAAAGCCTGATTTTTTTACAACAACCTTTTTGAAAGAACAAATGATTCAGCTCACTCAGAAAAACCTTCATGATAAAGATGCAAGAATCAGATTGACAATTTTCAGAGGAGATGGCGGATTGTATGATGCAGAAAATAATATTCCGGGCTTTATCATTCAATCATGGCCGCTGAATGCTGAAAATACTGCATTAAACCGAACAGGTTTGGTGCTGGATATTTTCCCTGATGCAAGAAAAGCAAGTGACAATTTTTCTCACATTAAAAGCAACAATTTTCTTCCGTATGTGATGGCCGCATTATGGGCAAGAAAAAATGATCTGAATGATGCATTGGTACTGAATGTTTATCAGAGGATTGCTGATGCCACTATTGCCAATGTATTCATGGTAAAGGATGGCATTGTAAAAACCCCGGCACTTACTGAAGGATGCATCGGGGGTGTGATGCGGAAATATTTGCTCAGGTGTTTGCGAAAGGAAGGAATTCCTGCGGAAGAAACACAGGTATCCGTTGATGACGTGAAAGAAGCATCTGAGATATTTTTAACTAATGCAGTAAATGGGATAAGGTGGGTGAGAAAATGCGGGGGCAGCCATTACAGGTTGCAGTTGACTTCTTTATTGTATAAAAAATTTATTGAACCTTTGTTTTGTTAGTTCATTCTGTAATCCGGTTTTTTACTGCGTACATTACGAGCCCCGCTGTATTTTTCACGCCGATCTTTTCGAGCAGTTTGGTCCTGATGCCCTCTACTGTGCGCGGGCTTAGAAAAATGAGTTGAGAAATTTCATTTGCTGTTTGTTCCTCGCATATTAATTTAAGTACTTCAATCTCACGGCTGGTAAGTACTACATTGTTATTAAACGTGGGCCTTATATGTGTTTTATGTACAATTTTTCGAAGCAAGGCTTTGTTTACAAAATCATTAAAATAAAAACCATTTTTATATGCAGTGAAAATGGCCATTTTAATTTCTTCAGGATTCGCATTTTTAAGAAGATACCCGTTAGCGCCTATTTCCATTAAATGGATAACGTACTTATCATCCTCATGAAAGGAAATGATAATAATTCTCGTGTCCTTGTCTGTCTTCCTGATTGTTTTTGTTGTTTCAATTCCATCCATCACGGGCATTTGCAAATCAAGCAATATTACATCAGGCTTAAATTCCGGAAGCCCTTTTAATAGTTCTTCGCCGTTTTCTGCTTCCATCACAAATTTTAATTCGGGTTCGTCAGATAACACGGCAATAATCCCTCTCCTGAAAATTTTATGATCATCAGCAATGGCATATTTGATTTCGTTCATAGCTGGAAATTTTAAGCAGGAAAATGGAATTGCAAAGAAATACTATCCGTGCTGTTGTTTTCTTTTTAAAACTAAATATTTCCTTTCAGAATGTTGATTTTGTTCCGAATATTTTCAAACCGGTTCCTTGCGAATTGTATAA
>JAHEZC010000130.1 GCA_023251275.1 Parafilimonas sp.
ATTGGCATCAGACAACAAACCGGTAAATGATGCTCGCGGCGTTATAAATCTCTTTGCTGGTTCATCTTTTCTTCCGACACAAAACTTTTATTTATCTTTTGTTCTTGGACCAAGCTTCAGAAATAATAATACATACTTAGGCATCAAGCCATCTATTGGTATCTATTTTTCAAAAAAACAAAAAGTGACTGGACGGATTTCGTACATCAATGTTTTCAATCGTGAATTAAATTATCAAGAGACTACGAAAGACGATTTTGGATCTATTAGTTTTGCGATTGCGATTAAACTATTGTGCAATAAATAAAATTGAGAAACTTTCAGTGAGGGCGATGCCCCAGCAATTGAGTTTTTGCCAATTACCTTTAATACTTGTGCTCTTGAAGCTTCTTAAATGCCCTGCCGATAAAAAAATTCTTTACAGGCTCAGGCACTACCTTGCTGAGATGATAGTAAAATTTATTCAGCTTACCCGGGATGATCAATGAGTGGCGTTTGAGCATTTTGTCAATACCTTCTTTTGCTACAGTTTCGGGCTGAAGAATGGAAGTTTTTGCAAGCCCTTTTACATCTTTATTGATGGCAATCGTATTTTCATTACTATCCGTTCCTCCGGGACATAATACGCTTACATTAATCCCTGATGATTTCAATTCTATCCTCAGCGATCTGCTGAAAGAATATATAAAAGCTTTGGTAGCGGAATATAAAGTTTTATCGGGCAGGAAAAAAAATCCTCCCATACTGCCCACATTTAAAATATGCGATGGAGAATTGGCTCTCAGTTCATCAATAAGCAGCCGGGTAAGCATACATGCCGTAACAACATTGAGATTGATCTGTTTATAGTAAAAGTCAATGCTTCCTTTTTCAAAAGCTCCCTTGGAGCCAATGCCCACATTATTGATCAGGATATTTACCTGGTAATTATTTTCTTTGACCCAGTTATAGACACCAGTGCTGGAGCAATGTTCAGAAAGGTCAATTGCAAGGCTATGGCATTTCACTTTACAGGCAGATTGAATATGGTTTTCAAGTGCGGACAATTCATTACCCGGCAAGGCAATCAGTAGTATATTCATTCCTCTGTTTGCGCATTCCAATGCCAGCGCTTTACCGATTCCGGAGCTTGCGCCTGTAATTAATGTGTACATATTTCCTGTTATTTTTTGCAGCCGGTTTAGCGGTTTATTCACTCATCGTAAAAAGATCGCCTAAAAAGATCTGGAAGTTCATCAACACTATTTAATCATTTTCAATTCCCCCTGTTGTTCTAACCATTCTACAGTTTTTGCAAGTCCTTCTTCAAGGGATATGTAAGTATAACCCAATTCTGTTTTGGCTTTTTCACAAGAGGATGACCAGTCGTAAAAATATTTTTTTATCCAGGCAGGTGTTAACAAAGGCGGCCTCCCTGTAAGTTTTGTATAAGCCATTATTGCATAGCCGGCTGTCATCATCAGCCCTACAGGAAAATGATATAACCGAACTTTTTTTCCGGTAATCTTTTCCAGCAGGTCAAAAAATTCATTATAGGAGGCATTTACTCCGGATAATAAATAACGCTCCCCGCTTCTCCCGTTTTGCATGGCAAGCCTGTGGCCGTTAACAACATCATCAATATATACGTAGCTGCCTGTTCTTTTGCCATCGCCGGGAATTATTTTCCATTTCCCTTTCAGGTATAAACTCATCATTCTTGATACAGCGTTGCTTTCAGTCAAGATACCCGGGCCATATACTCTTGGCGGATTTACAATTACAATGTGCATGCTGTAATTGGTGCAGTATTCTTTGCATAATGCTTCGGCCTGTATTTTGGTATCTTCGTATTCATTAAAAATATTCCCTATTCTCGTATCACTTTCCTGTACGGGCCTGTCTCTGGAAGGGCCAAGCACACCTGCCGTGGAAGTAACAACGATTTTCTGTACGTTCATTTTTTTTGCAGCATCTAAAATGATCCTCGTTCCTTCGACATTTATCCTGTAAAAAACGGATGGGTTTCTGGCCCAAACCCTTGCATAGGCAGCAAGATGATACGCCTGGTCACATTCCTGCATGGCTTTTTCTACCGCCACAGCATTTGTTATTTCTCCTTCGAAGATTTCTATATTGGGATGATTGAGCAACTGCTTTTTATTTTCGGAACGGCAAAGTGCGTGAATTGAATGTCCTTCCTCAGCCAATTGTATTGCAAGTTTATTACCTATATAGCCGGTAGCGCCAGAGATAAAAATCTTCATTTAAATAATTCCTTTTTTCCGAACCGTGTAAAGTAATGAAATTATTTTCTTAACTATAAAATCAGAAACACTAAAATGCTGCGCCATACAAGCAAATCTTATTTTAATAACTGAAATCTTTATTTTTGTTGCACGACAGAATATTTCCCTTATTGATTTTAAATGATATGAAGAAGATAGAACTGGAAATTGTGGCGCTTTCGCATAGCATTACGCAAACCCATTCTTATGCAGTAGTACTGGGCGAAGTAAATGGATTGCGCCGGTTGCCTATTGTCATTGGCGGTTTTGAGGCGCAGGCTATTGCAGTAGCCCTCGAAAGAATGCAGCCAAGCCGGCCCTTGACACATGACCTGATGAAAAATTTTATGAATGCTTTTAATGTAGAGTTAATGGAAATTGTGATCAATGATTTGCAGGAAGGTATTTTTTATTCAAAACTTGTTTGCATCAGTGAACATGACACTGTGGAAATTGACAGCCGTACCAGTGATGCATTAGCGTTGGCAGTGAGATTTGGATGTCCTGTTTATACTTATGAACATATTCTTGAAAGCGCAGGCATTTTAATGGAAGATAACTCCAAAAAGAAAAAATCAGAAGTGCCTATAAACGAGCCATCTGCTGTAACCAGGGAAGAGTTGGGTAAAATGAGCCTCGATGAGTTGAATACATTGTTGGCTGAGATACTGGAACAGGAAGATTACATTAAAGCTATTGCTATAAGAGATGAAATTAATAAAAGAAAGTAAGCTGGTCAATACATTTGAAAGATTTCAGGACAACAGGAAGCAGAAAATATCCCTTCATTTTAAATTATTATGATCGCCCAAATCCCTGTTCAGACAATGGTTATTTTTCCTCACTGCAAAATAAATCTGGGCCTTAATATTATCTGCAAAAGAGCGGATGGATATCATGATATTGAAACGGTTTTTTATCCTGTTCAAATTCACGATGCTTTAGAAATTATCGGTGAAAATCAAACAATCCAAAACGACGACATTTTTTTTTCTGCGAGCGGAATCCCGGTAAGTACTGCAGCAGATAATCTTTGTGTGAAAGCCTGGGAAATATTGAAGAATGATTTCCCTCAATTACCCTCATTAAAAATGCATTTGTACAAAGCCATTCCGCTTGAGTCAGGATTGGCGGGCGGCAGTTCTGATGGAGCATTTACGCTATTATTATTGAATAAAAAATTTCAGCTTAACCTTTCAGAAGAAAAGCTTATAGCATATGCTTTGAAACTTGGCAGTGACTGTCCTTTTTTCATCATAAACAAGCCATGTTTTGCAGAAGGAAGAGGAGAATTGATGCAAACAATCGGCATGGATCTTTCTTCTTATAAATTGTTGATCGTTAATCCGGGGATCAGGATCAATACAAGGTGGGCTTTTTCACAAATACAACCGGCAGCGCCTTTAAAAAGAATCACAGATATTATTGCCCAGCCTTTGGAGACATGGAAGGAAGAACTTGTAAACGATTTTGAAAAGCCAATTATGAAATTCTATCCTGAATTAAATAACATTAAAGAATTGTTATACACCAATGGAGCAAGTTATGCTTCCATGAGCGGCAGTGGAAGCACCTTCTTTGGCATTTTTCCCCAATCCATGAAAAATATAAGTGATCTATTTCCCAAAAGCTATTTTGTAAAAGAGGTGATACACGAGCCACTAATCCGAATTAACATTAGTTAGTTTTTAAATTTTTAAATTAAACCCGGTTTTATTGAAAATTTTCAAATTGTTCACCAAATGTGTGCAATTCTTGCGTTGATTTTACAGCCGTTTTACACAAAGTCTGTAAAATATCAGCTTTGTTTTGTAACTTTAGCCGGGTTGCCTGCCTTATTATTTCCTTACTAAAATCTGAATAAGTATGCCTGTGAACCAAAACAGACATGAAGGATTATATGATGCAGCGTTTGAACATGATTCCTGCGGAATTGGTTTTGTTGCAAATATTAAAGGCAATAAATCACACCAGATCATTTCTGATGCCTTGACCGTCTTGGAAAATATGGAGCACCGCGGCGCCTGTGGTTGCGAAAACAATACAGGTGATGGAGCCGGTATTACCATACAAACTCCGCATGAATTATTTTTCGACGAATGTATAAAGCTCGGTGTTCATTTGCCTGCTTATGGTAAATATGGAGTGGGCGTAATTTTTTTTCAAAAAGATATTCGTCTCCGGGAAGAAAGCCGGGAAATTTTTAACCGCACTGCCGAAAAGCTCGGGCTGGAAATCCTTGCTTACCGTAAAGTTCCCGTTAATCCAACCGATATAGGTCCGACGGCTCTTTCAGTAGAACCTGAAATGGAGCAGGTTTTTATTGCCTGTCCCGATCATATCACTAAGCGCACAGAGTTTGAAAGAAAACTATTTGTATTGCGTAATTATGCAAGCCATACAATAAACAATACGGTAAAAAAAGATCCTATCGGGTTTTATATTGCATCACTGTCTTATAAAACAGTGGTATATAAGGGTCAGCTTACCAGCTTGCAACTAAGAAGCTATTTCCCTGATTTAAGCAATAAAAGAATTGTATCTGCTTTCGGGTTAATACATTCCCGCTTTGCCACAAATACCTTCCCTTCATGGAAACTTGCCCAACCTTTCCGCTTCATTGCACACAATGGAGAAATCAATACCCTCCAGGGAAATCTGAACTGGCTTAAAACAAGTGAACCCGGTTTTGAATCGCCATTTTTTACCCATGAGGAAATGGAAATGCTGTTGCCCATTGTTACAGAGGGGCAGTCAGATTCTGCTTGCCTCGACAATATGATCGAGCTGCTCGCTTTAACAGGACGTTCTTTACCCCATGTAATGATGATGCTGATACCAGAAGCATGGGATGATAATGATCAGATGGACCCCCTGAAAAAAGCATTTTATGAATATCATGCATCTCTGGTGGAACCCTGGGATGGTCCTGCCTCCATTTCATTTACCGACGGAAAAATCATTGGCGCCACGCTTGACAGAAATGGGTTGCGCCCTTCGAGATATTGTGTAACTACGGATGATAGAGTAATCATGGCATCTGAAACTGGTGTTTTGCCTGTTGACCCTGCTATGGTTAAAGAAAAGGGCCGTTTACAGGCCGGGAAAATGTTTGTGGTAGATATGGAGCAGGGAAGAATTATAAGTGATGATGAACTGAAGCAAACCATCTGTTCCCAAAAACCATATGGTGAATGGCTCAATAAATATAAAATACGTTTGGAAGAATTACCCGAGCCCAGGGTAATGTTTACCCACCTTGAAAGCGACCAGATATTTAAATATCAAAAAGTATTTGGTTATTCCACGGAAGATCTGGACGCTACCATCGCACCGATGGCGCTGGAGGGTAAAGAACCTGTCGGGTCTATGGGTACGGATGTGCCGCTCGCAATTTTAAGCGATCAGCCCCAGCATCTCAGCAACTATTTCAAGCAATTATTTGCACAGGTGACCAATCCTCCTATTGATCCTATCCGTGAAAGAATGGTAATGTCGCTTGCGGCATTTGTCGGGAATAATGGGAATTTATTGGTGGAGGATCCCCTCACTTGTCATAGTGTGGCACTTAAACACCCGGTATTGAACAATCATGAACTGGAGAAATTAAGAAGTATAGATACCGGCATTTTCCAGGCAAAAACACTTCAGTCATACTTCAGGGCAGATGGTAAACCCGGTTCGCTGAAAAGCGGATTGGACAGGCTTTGCCGCTATGCAGTTGACGCTGTTAACGATGGATTTGAAGTGCTTATCTTAACAGACCGTGCTATAGACAGCGAACATGCACCTATCCCATCGCTGCTTGCTGTGGCCGCGGTGCACCACCACCTTATTCGGAAAGGCTTGCGGGGGCAGGTAGGTATAGTGGTGGAAGCAGGTGATGTGTGGGAAGTGCATCATTTTGCATGCCTAATAGGTTTTGGGGCTACTGCAATTAATCCTTACCTCGCCATATCTACCATTCGTGATATGAAACTGTCAGGCAGGCTGGAAACCGATCTCGATGTAGAACAGGTAAAGAAGAATTATGTAAAAGCAATTTGTGACGGGTTGTTGAAAGTGTTTTCCAAAATGGGTATATCCACTTTGCAATCTTACCAGGGCGCACAGATATTTGAAATCATAGGGCTGAATAAAGATGTAGTAGATAAATATTTCGCCGGGGCTACATCCCGTATTGAAGGCATGGGGCTTGATGAAATGGCAAAAGAAATTTTAGCCAAGCACTATTTTGCTTTCAGCAGGAAAGAAATTCCTGTTGACCGATTGCCGGTGGGGGGCATGTATCAATGGAAACGAAAGGGTGAATTTCACCTGTTTAATCCGCAAACAATACACTTGCTGCAATATGCAACAAAGATGAATGATTACAGCATTTTCAAAAAGTTTTCAAAACTGGTAAATGACCAGAGCGAAAAAGCCTGTACGCTGAGAAGCCTGTTTCAGTTTAAGCGCAATCGCCCTTCTGTTTCCATTGACGAAGTGGAACCTGCTGAAAATATTTATAAACGATTTTCTACGGGAGCTATGAGTTTTGGCTCCATTTCCTGGGAAGCGCATACGACACTCGCCATTGCAATGAACCGCTTAGGCGGTAAAAGTAATACAGGCGAAGGCGGAGAAGATGAAAGAAGATATGAACCCCTGCCAAACGGCGATTACATGCGCTCTGCGATTAAACAGGTTGCATCTGCCCGCTTTGGTGTAACAAGCTATTACCTGACAGAAGCAGATGAGCTACAGATAAAAATGGCACAAGGCGCAAAGCCTGGCGAAGGAGGGCAATTACCGGGTCATAAAGTGGATGAATGGATTGGGAGAACGAGACACGCTACGCCGGGAGTAGGCTTGATTTCCCCGCCGCCCCATCACGACATCTATTCAATAGAAGAT
>JAHEZC010000131.1 GCA_023251275.1 Parafilimonas sp.
AAGCACAAAGTGCAGATCTTGTGGTATTCAGCGAGATGAGCGTATGCGGTTATCGTGCGAGGGATTTTATGGGGTTCAATGATTTCATTAATAAGTGCTGTCAATCTATTGACATTATAAAAGAATATGCAGATACGATCGGCGTATTGGTTGGTTCGCCTGCACGAAATCCGGTGAGGGAAGGTAAAGACCTCTTCAATGCCGCTTTCTTTCTATATGAAAAAAAGGTAATAGCGGAAATACACAAAACACTTTTGCCAACTTATGATGTATTTGATGAATATCGTTTCTTCGAACCTGCTTATGACTGGAGCATTGTTGAATTTAAAGGGAAAAAATTAGCGATAACAATTTGTGAAGACATTTGGAACCTCGGCGACAATCCTTCCTATCGTATATGCCCGATGGATATCCTGATGTCTCAGCAACCCGATGTGATGATCAACATGAGTGCATCACCATTTGATTATACGCATGATGAAGATCGCAAGGCCATTATTAAATCCAATGTGCTGAAATATAAACTGCCCATGTTTTACTGCAATGCAGTTGGCAGCCAGACAGAGATCGTGTTTGATGGCGCTTCACTGGTATTTGACAAATTCGGCAACCTGTGCAAAAAACTGCCCATGTTTGAAGAAGCCATAGAAGGAGTTGTGTTGAATGATGACGGCACAATTGACGCGCCGGTGATTGAACCTGCAGATCGTGTGCCTGATAAAGAAATAAATCTCTCCGAACTTGATCCTGCATTAAATACCAGCCAGGTTCATGATGCACTTATCATGGGCATCAGGGATTATTTTTCGAAGATGGGTTTTTCACAAGCCATCATTGGTTCTTCCGGCGGCATTGACAGTGCTGTTACACTTACCCTTGCGTGCAAGGCATTGGGAAAAGAAAATGTGCGTGCCTTGCTGATGCCATCGCCTTACTCCACAGAACATTCTGTAAAAGATGCGGTGCAGTTAAGTGAAAATATCGGGAATCCATTCAATGTTATCCGCATTGATAATATGTATGAATCATTTCTTGATACATTAAAACCATATTTTAAAGACTTGCCCTTTTCTGTGGCTGAAGAAAATACGCAAAGCAGGATAAGAGGAACTTTATTAATGGCGCTTGCCAACAAGTTTAGTTATATTTTATTAAATACATCCAATAAAAGTGAATTGGCGACAGGCTATGGCACTTTATACGGCGACATGGCCGGCGGGTTGAGTGTTTTGGGTGATTGCTACAAACTGCAGATATATGAGCTGGCGAAATATATTAATTGTAAAAAGGAGATTATACCTTCAAACATCATTCACAAACCGCCCAGCGCTGAATTACGGCCCGATCAGAAAGATACCGACAGCCTGCCTGATTATTCGATACTTGACAAATTATTATATCAATATATTGAAAAAAGCTTTGGGCCTGCTGAGATCAAAGCTCAGGGCTATGATGCCGCTTTGGTTGACCGTGTGTTGAAATTGGTAAATGTGAATGAATACAAGCGCAACCAGTTTTGCCCGATCATCCGCATTTCACCTAAGGCATTCGGCGTGGGAAGAAGGGTGCCTATAGTAGGGAAATATTTGTCATGAGAGCCATCGGGGAATTATAAAATAAAAAATGGCTGAAAGTTGGCAGGTTGAAAAATCCCTGCGATAAAAGGGAATTTAACACAATATTCAACCAGACAGCCTAACTTATTTACCTTTAATCAAAACACGATATAAAAAAGGCATGGATTTTTTAATTTTACAGTTTCATGAAAAATAAATTCTCGGCATATTGGATCTGTCAGATATCCGGTTGGGCTTTTTATGGCATGTCCTATATTTTTCTTGCATTCGTTTTTGAAAAAGGCATTTCTGCATTATTTGTCGAGCGTTTGCTGCTATGGACCTTCATGGGCATTTTTTTTACGCATCTGATGCGGGCTACTATTAACTCAAGAAAATTGCTTCCCCCTTTGAAAGGAAGACAATGGTTTGAGCTTTTTTTATGGGTGATCATTACATGCTTTTGTTACAGTTTTATCACAAGCTCAATAGTAGAATGGTTTCAATTATATGATCCCAAGGTTAAGACAACCCTGACCAAGCGTTTTATATCTGATCTGTTTTACGATTCTCCGATAATTATTGTATGGACTTCTATTTATTATGTGTGGCACTACATTGAAGCAGCGCGTAAAACTGAAATTGATACAGTGACGATGGAAGCAATGATCAAAGAACTCGAACTGAAGACCATTAAGTCGCATATTAACCCTCATTTTATTTTTAATGCATTAAACAGTATCAGGGCGTTGATTGATGAAAATCCCGAACGTGCCAGGACTGCAATTACTGAATTAAGCAATATTTTGCGGAGCAGTATGCAGGCCGATAAAGTTGAAACCACATCTCTCGAAAAAGAATTGAATATTGTAAAAGATTACCTCGAACTGGAGCATATACGTTTTGAAGACCGTTTGAAAGTGGAATATGATATTGATGAAGATACCCTCGATCAGCAGGTGCCTCCGATGATGCTGCAGACACTTGTAGAAAATGCCATAAAGCATGGTATAAGCAAACAGATAGAAGGAGGATTGGTAAAGATAATTTCAGATTTCAGAAATGACAACCATGAATTGATTGTTCAAAATACAGGAACTATTGAGAAAGTAATCAACCCCGAAGGCTTCGGGATTGCCAGTACATTGAACAGGTTAAAACTATTGTACGGCAACAAAGCAGATTTCAAAATTGCCTGTATAAAAGGTAATATGGTGGAGGCAAAAGTTATTATGCCTGTAAATATTTATTCTATTCCGATACTTAAAAAATGATGCTATGCCAATCAAAGCTATTATTGTTGATGATGAACGCCTCGCAAGAAATGAGTTGAAAAAACTCCTGCAGGAATATCCTGACATACAGATCATTGATGAAGCTGCCAATGTGGATGAGGGGATCGAAAAAATAGAATCACAGAATCCCGACCTGATATTTCTCGATATTCAAATGCCGGGTAAAACAGGCTTTGATTTATTGAATGAACTGGAGAAAGCCCCTCATGTAATTTTTACTACTGCTTATGATGAGTACGCATTAAAAGCTTTTGAGGTGAATGCACTGGATTATTTGCTGAAGCCTGTAGAACCAAAACGCCTTGCAGATGCCGTTCATAAGCTGCAATACGAAATAAGTAAAGAAAATGCAGGCATAAACGGAATGGTAAACCGCGGCCCGCTGACAGATGCAGACCAGGTATTTGTAAAAGATGGAGAGCGGTGCTGGTTTGTAAAGCTTGCCGAGATAAGATTGTTTGAGAGTGTGGGTAATTATGCAAAAGTTTTTTTTGGAACGAATAAACCGCTTATATTAAAATCGCTGAATGCACTTGAAGAGAGATTGGATGATCGCGTTTTCTTTCGCGCCAACAGGAAGCATATCATTAACCTGAGATGGATAGAAAAAATTGAGCCTTATTTCAATGGCGGCCTCCTCGTTGAACTTAAAGGCGGTGAAAAAATTGAAGTCAGCAGAAGGCAAACAGTAAAATTTAAAGAAATGATGAGCCTTTAAGAAACAGGCTGATCCGCTTTCAGCAAATTCAGCTTTTCTGCAGCAATGGAATAATCCGGGTTGATGTGCAACGCAGTATTATAGTTCTCTATCGCTTTATTTTTATCTCCTTTTTTTTCATATACATCTCCAAGATGAGCAAACGCTTCAAAATCTTTTGGGTTATTTATTATTGCTTTTTCAAATGCTTCAATAGCTTTTTCAAACCGGCCTAATGCTTTACAGGAAAGACCGAAATTGTACCACGCATCGCCGAAATTGCTGTCAAGTAAAAGTGCTTTTTCATAATATTGTATAGCGTGTTCATCATCTGATAAGGAATAATAATTTACGCCGATACTGTTATATATTTTTGCCTCCTCACCGAAAAGTTCAATATATTTCAGCAGCGTTACATTGGCGCTTTCATAGTTTTCCCGCTTCTTATAAACGGCTGCCAATTCTTTATAGGCGTCTTTATCATCTGGGTTTTTGGATATGCATTGCTTAAAGTATTCTCCAGCTTCTTCAAGGTTGCCAGCCTTTATCTCTACGAGGCCAAGGTTAAAATATACATCCGTAAATTCCGGGTCTGCCTTGAGGGCATTCTCATAATAATACCGGGCCTTTTCGTAATCATTGAAAACATTGTAATTTATTTGTCCCATTTTGTTCCATGCGGTTGCATTGGAAGGATTCAGATCGGTACATCTCGTAAAATAATACATGGCCTTTTCATATTCTTTGGAATCGGAATAGATGGAGGCAAGGTAATAACAGGCTTCACTGTCTTTGGGATTTACTTCCAGCGATTTTTTGAAAGAACTGATGGCCTTTTCCTGGTCTGTTTTCCTGTAAATAAGCCCGAGGTTAAAATAAGCGTCTGGCGCCTGAGGATTGATCTCGGTAATCTGCAGCAGGTATTTTTCAGCAACTGCATAATCTTTGAAATGGTCGTAATAAATGTTGCTGAGTCGTACCAGGGCATTTTCATACTTCGGCTCTAAGGACAAGACATATTCATATTGTGAAATGGCACGTTCATAATTCTCATGCCGCTCGGCAATAAGCCCGAGATTATAATTCGCAGGTATATTCTGCGGTTCAATTTCGAGCACTTTGATATAATATTTTTCTGCAGTTTCATATTGACGGGTACTGTAAAAATTATAGGCCATATAAAAATTTGCTGAAAGATCATTTGGCTCTGCCAAAAGTATCTGTTCATAATCCCGGTTCGATGCATCTATTTCGCCAAGATAATAATATGCATCGGCCCTCGCCCTGAGCAGATCAAGAACAGATGCAGATTGCTCAGTTGCCTTTTCAATTGCGGTTGTATAACAGGTTATTGATTTTTTATAGTCATTTGCAGATACATACGCATCACCCAACTTCTTATACAGATTAAAATCATCTGGATTCTGTTGTAACTCTAATTCAATATTTTTTATTTCTTCATAAGCTTTTTGCAAAGTCTCTGTCTTCTTAATTTCCGTGACTTCTTTTTGTGTTTCGATAATAGCAAACAGAAGCCTGTCATGACTCAGCTCATAATAAACTTCTTTTGCACTCCGCATTTCCTTTCGTACAATGCCCGTGTCGCAAAGCTGTTCAAAGTTTTTTTCATTCTCACCAAGATCCTGGCCATACACCATTTTGCGAATCATATTCTTATTGTCAATGAATTTTGACAGAATGATTTCTGTAATTTCATGACGCTGCAATTCATCAGGGAAATTTTTTTTCATCGTTTCAGTAAAATACTCCCTGATAATATTTTCAAGAGAGCCTATCTCTTCTTTTGTGATTATTTTGTCTTCATCTTCCGGCACAATTTTCTGCTCGATATGAGAGCAAATTATCTGAAGGTTAAATGGTTCGATTGATCTTCCTTCATAACTTATCACAGGATCATTGCTTGCCTGGTCAAGATAATCAACAATACTTCGGAGAGCTTCGCTATCATAAGTAAATGTTGGTGTTGCAAAATCGCCGGTACACTCTGCCGGAAGCCTGATGGTATCTATTGCCTGTCTTTTCGACAATGGCAATAATTCATACATATTCTGAAGAATAGAGGGAATAGCTTTGCTTAATCTTGTAATAAGATTTAGTTTATCTGAACGGATAGCAAATAAAAATTTTACAGGAAGAGCAGTATGCAGGGCGCTTAATTCCGGCTCGGAAAAAGTAAATTTTTCAGCTCTTAAATCATCCAGTATATCCCGCACATTGTCGGGAAGGTTTTGGCTTAAAAGATCTGATAAAGAAAAAAGAAATTGTCTTATTTGTTCTGGCGGATATGTGAAAATTTCTTCAAGCTGGTCTATAAATAATATAAAAGTTTCGCGCTTGCTTTGCAATTGCACAAGATACTGATGCGTTTTTAATTTAAACCAAAGCGTTTGTTTTATTTCGCCAGGAAAATTGCTCAAAAATTCTTTGTTGTTGTTTTCATCTTTTTGATTATCTGATCTGTTAAGTTTATCGCTTAATGTGGTACCTGTTTCCTGTGCGTTGTAAGCGCCGAAGCGAAAACGAAATACAGAATAATATTGATCGTTATTTGTATTCTGATTGATCTGTTTGTCAATTTTCGGTAGTAAGCCTGCATTGATAATAGACGATTTTCCAATCCCGGATTTTCCGAAAATCACGGTACAGGCATTCTGCAAAACAGACCTGTAGATATTTTCAATGTCTTCATTACGTCCAAAAAAAATATTTTCCTGGTCCTGGCTGAATGGCTTAAGCCCGGGATAACGAAAAATCCTGTTTGTGGTTGCTATACTTTGATATGTCGGAGTGTTGTCATTCATAATTCATTATTTATACAACAGGGGTTTGAAGTCAATATTTTTCCATTCTTTTTTTCCCTGCACGAATTGGTCAAGGTAAAGTTTACCATTTTCAAAAGCATCCATATAATTCTTTTCATTAAAGAAAGTTTTGAAAAATCCTTCTGCGAATTCAGGTGCAGCAAGCACGGGCAACGGCCCGTACATTCCTATTGCATAATTTACAAATTGCTTTACTTTTTCTGCAAGCTCTTCGGAACGGCAGCAACTGAAGATGATGCATTCGAGGTTGTTTGTAGAGCGTGAAGTAAGATTTTTAAAAATCTTTTCCAGGCCTGCAGCAGACAAGGGAACCATTTCCTGCACATCATCCTTAAACAGCAATTCATTATTATCGTTGCCATGTGCAGAAATAATTACTATATGTGGTTTATTATCGTCAATATACTGAATGAGGTCTTTAATGGTGGAAGCACGCTTTGTTTTTACCATTTCAAAGTTGTCCCTGTTTATATGGCTTTTTCTTACTGTTTCAATCCGGTCAAATTCATTATCGGAGCCAATGGGGTTTGTTATGTCCGGATTAGAAGCAATGTAAACTATGCGTGTTTTTTCACCCACTCTTGCGTCAGAGATTCCCTGCTTTGATTCTGTCGCAAATGTTAATCCTTCGCTCACTGATTTCTGATAAAGCATTTTTATAAAATCTCCTGTCTTTTCCCTGCTGAATTCGAAATTGAATGCCTTTTCATAAAAGTCAAGCGTATCAGTATCATCCTTTGTAAAATATACAATCC
>JAHEZC010000132.1:0-1475 GCA_023251275.1 Parafilimonas sp.
ATACCGAGGCTACTGTGGATATTGTACGCCTCGCTGGTTTTGAACCGGTAGGGGTACTAGTTGAAATTATGAATGAAGACGGATCAATGGCGAGGCTGCCCGAACTAATAAGAATTGCAGAAAAGTTTGATTTGAAAATTATTTCTATCAAAGATTTGATCGAGTACCGCCTGAAGGCCGACTCTTTGATTGAAGAAGAAGTGCGTGTGGATATGCCTACTAAATATGGACATTTTAAGCTAATTGCGTTCAAAGAAAAGACAACCGGAGGCGAGCATCTTGCATTAATAAAGGGTGAATGGAAAAAGGATGAACCTGTGCTTACCCGAGTACACTCAAGTTGTTTGACAGGGGATATTCTGGGCAGTTTCCGTTGCGATTGCGGAGATCAATTGCATACTTCCATGCAAATGATCCAGGCGGAAGGCAAGGGAGTTATTCTCTATATGAACCAGGAAGGGCGAGGAATTGGATTGCTCAATAAATTAAAGGCCTATAAGCTACAGGAAGAAGGGATGGACACTGTGGAAGCAAACCTTCACCTCGGTTTCGGCATGGATGACAGGGATTATGGTGTAGGCGCCCAGATATTAAGATACCTTGGTGTAACTAAACTGAGGCTGCTGAGCAACAATCCCAAGAAAAGAGCAGGCCTTAAAGGCTATGGTCTGGAAATAGTAGATATTGTACCAATTGAAATGGTTCCGAATGTACATAATGAAAAATATCTGAAAACAAAAAGAGATAAGCTCGGCCATGAAATACTTGCAGAAAATAAATGAGTACCTGCAGAGAAAATTTTCTGATCAACAGGAATGAGCAAATAAAATATTCCCCTTAACCGATAACAAGTCTGCACATTTTGATTAATTTTTTGATTCCATATTCGTATTTTTAAGCTATAGCTATCTTTAGTTTTTTGCTTAGCAGGCAAAGGGATGCATCAATGCATGTCGGAAACATCAGAATTTCCGAAAATAATATTTAGAAAGCTATCCAGTAATTGTGCATGAACAAAAATATTGAAAGCCATATAAGTTTTATGCAGGCGGCCATCAGGATGGCGAATGAAGGCATAAATCAAAATCATGGAGGTCCTTTTGGATGTGTAATTGTGAAAGATGGAGAGATCGTTGGTAAAGGGTATAACAGTGTATTGCTGACCAATGATCCTACTGCGCATGCGGAAGTGGTTGCTATTCGTGATGCATGTAAAAATCTGCATACCTATCAACTTACAGGCTGTGATATCTATACCACTTGTGAACCATGTCCTATGTGCCTTGGGGCTATATATTGGGCGAGACCTGCGAAAGTTTATTATGCCAGTACAAGAAATGATGCAGCCGATATTGGTTTTGATGATGCATTTATTTATGATGAGTTGAATGTGGAGTTGAATGAGCGCACAATCAGTATGGAATGTCTCAGGGTTGATGAGGCAGTTCATTTATTTGAAGCGTGGATTGCAAAGA
>JAHEZC010000132.1:1485-7128 GCA_023251275.1 Parafilimonas sp.
AAGAAAGATAAAACCTTATTATGATGCATTATACTCCGGCGGAGCTTATTCATTTATATCAATTAAAGCCGCATCCTGAAGGTGGATATTATAACGAAACTTACCGCTCTTCTGAAACATTCTCTGGTAAAGCCCTGCCTCAAAGATTTACAGGCGACAGGTATTTTTCTACAGCCATTTATTTCCTCCTGGTGCAGGGAAATTTTTCTGTATTTCACAGAATCAAAAGCGATGAATGCTGGCATTTTTATGCCGGGCAAACCTTGAACATCTATATTATTAGTGCAGATTCATCATTGCAAATTGTGAGATTGGGGAATAATATCCGCAAAGGAGAAGTCTTTCAGTTTGTTGTTCCTGCAAATGCCTGGTTTGCTTCTGCGCCTGATAAAAATTCAATTTATAGTTTTGTCGGTTGCACCGTATCGCCGGGATTCGATTTCACCGATTTTGAAATAGCTGACAGAAGTGAATTGATAAAACTCTTTCCTCAGCATAAAGACCTGGTGACACAGTTAACAAGAAAATAAAATATTTCCTTCGAGGTATTTATTAAAATGAGATATTACAGGCTTTTCATTTTTATCACTATATATCCCAACACGCACAGCAATAAAATAATGATGACTGTAGCAATAACCCATGACAGATATTTAATTTTTCTTTTTTCTTTTTGCTCCTTATGCGATACGAGGTGCCGGTGTAATTTTTTATTTAACTGATACACATATTCATCCAGCTTGCCTGCAGATTCAAACTGCTGCAATCCTTCGATAGCTTCATTTACAAAATCAGATTCAGTCATTTGCTTTTCCACAGCATATTGCTCATCTTCAGGAGATTTACCTTTGATGTAATTCAGCAATTGTTCCTCATTGATCTCATCATCTGCATTCCATATATTAGTCAGGTCTTCCATTATCTTTTCATTTTCTTTTCCACCAAAATCTTCAAATTCCGTTTACCGTTTTGTATATTACTTTTAACCTGCATGAGTGTAAAGCCTGTTTCCTCGCTTATTTTATAATATGTTTTTTTGTGCAGGTAAAATAAAATTAAGCATGTTTTCTGCTCATTGTTCAATTCATTTAACGACAGTTCAATGTATGAAAGCAATTTATCTTTTTCAAAATGTTCTTTTAAAGGCTGTGCGTCTTCATCTATCGTAAATATATCATGCAGTTCTTTTGATGGTTTGCTGGTTTTATCACGAAGCTTCATCAAACATAAATTTCGTGTCACCATATAGAGCCAGCTTTTAAAATATTCTACCTTATATTTTTGCAATTCAATAATCACTTTCAGAAAAACCTGCTGCACCGCGTCTTTTGCTTCTTCTTCATTTTTCAGATACTTCATACAAACACCTAACAGCAGGAGCGTATAACGCTGCAACAAAATTCCCAGGCACCGCTTGTCTCCGGTGTTATAAAACTTTTCAAGCAGTTCATTGTCGCTTATATCATGGTGTGCATCTTTGTTCACTTTGTAAAGTAAATATTTTCTTACAGTAGGATGCTGCACTTTACAAATTCCATAACGTGATTCGGGAAATTGAAAATTTAAAATTGAAAAATGCAGGATTAACCACAAACGACAAACTACAAACGACAAACTTCAAACTCCCTCTATCTTTGCGGAATGATCAAAGTGATTTTGAAGAAAAAGATTGCACAAAGAATAGCCAATGGACATCCGTGGATATTTGCCAATGAAGTAGAAAGCATTATCGGCAATGTAAATGCAGGCGATATTGTGGATGTATTTTTTGCAGAAGAAAAATTTGCAGGCCGGGGTTACATTAATCCCAAATCGCAGATCATCGTCCGGCTCCTTACACGAAAGAAAGAAAATATTGACGAAAACTTTTTTTATAACCGTATAGTTACTGCATGGCAATACAGGAGAAAAACAGGTTATACTGAAAATTGCCGCCTCATATTCGGAGAAGCTGATGAACTGCCCGCGCTTATCATTGATAAATTCAATGATTATTTTGTAATACAGACATTGTCGTTAGGCATGGATGTTTGGAAGTCTTCGATAGTAAATGCTTTGCAAAAAATATTTCAGCCCAAAGGAATTTTCGAACGGAACGATGCACCTGTTCGTGAGCTGGAAGGCTTGACTCAACAAAAAGGATTTCTATCAGCCCCGTTTGGAACTGGTATTGTCATTAATGAAAATGGCATGAAGTTTCATGTTGATCTTGAAAACGGGCAGAAGACGGGATACTTTCTGGATCAGCATGATAATCGCCGGGCTATTCAGCAAATCGTAAAAGACGGTGATGTGCTCGGTGCGTTTTGCTATACCGGCAGTTTTGAAATTCATGCTGCACATTATGGAGCAAAATCTGTTTTAGGATTAGATATTTCAGAAACTGCGATTGCACTTGCGAATCGTAATGCACAATTGAATAATCTGCAACAGGTATGTAAATTTGAAACATTGAATGTTTTTGATGTGCTGAAAAAATGGACGAAAGAAAAAAGACTATATGATGTGGTGATGCTTGACCCGCCTGCATTTACGAAGAACCGGGATAACATTCAAAAAGCGATTGCAGGATATAAAGAAATTAATTTAAGAGGCATGCAGCTATTGCACAATGGGGGCTTTTTAGTAACAAGCAGTTGTACAAATCTTATTCCGCCGGAATTGTTTTTACAGATGATTGATATGGCTGCAAAAGATGCTGGAAAAAAATTACGGCAGGTTACATTTAATACACAGGCTGCTGACCACCCTGTTATTTGGGGAATGGAAAATACCAATTATTTAAAGTTTTTGATAGCAGAAGTAAAAGATAAATAAAGGCAACAGTGAAAGCTAAAATTGAAATTGGTTAACCTGAAATACATTTTTTTTATTTAAAGCCAACCCGATCTTTTAAAAAGCAGGTAGATGATAAAGCACGACCCGATTGTAACCATGAGTATAAACGGGTATCCATATTCCCAATTTAATTCAGGCATAAATTTAAAGTTCATACCGTAGATTCCTGCAATCATCGTGGGTACTGCTATGATAGCGGCCCAGCCCGTAAACTTCTTCGAAACCTCATTCTGGGAAATAGAAATAAGAGAGAAATTTGCCTCAAGCGCTGTAGTCAACAACTCTCTTGCATTATCAACGATTTCATTTATGCGGATTGCATGATCATAAATGTCTCGGAAATAAGGACGCGTATCCTCTGAAATTGTTTCAAGGTCAACACGTGTGAGTCGGTTGCACATATCTACCAATGGAGAAACAGCCCGTTTTACTTCGAGCAATTCGCGTTTGAGCCGGTATATATGGGCTGTCGTCTCACGGCTCGGTTTTCCGGCGAATATTTTTTCTTCAAGCATTTCAAGATCTTCTTCAAGCGCATCAATAACGGGGAAATACTGATCTACAATCGAATCCATAACGGCATACAATGCAAAGCCTTGTCCCTTCCGCAGCAAGTGCGGCATACTTTCACACCTTGCACGAACTTCTGCATAGGAAATGGATGAACCATGACGAACAGAAATCAGATAGTTGTGGCCTACAAAAAAATGAGTTTCACCAAATTCAATTTTCCGCTGTCCATGGTTTATCTGAGCAGTACGCAACACAATAAAAAGCGACTCGCCATAAGTTTCAATCTTTGGCCGCTGGTGAGCACGGTGCGCATCTTCTATTGCAAGATCATGCAGGCAAAATTCACGCTGGATCTTTACAAGCGTTTCCGTGCTTGGTTCGTGAAGTCCTATCCAGACAAATTTTTCCGGTTGCCTGAGCACTTCATTAATATTGTGTATTTCGACGTTTGCAACACGACGGCCATCGGAATATGCCGCACAATTAACAACTTCATTCATACGGCTTGCATATTATTTGTTCAATGTCTTGTGATAACTGAATAAATATAAGCAATAGTTTTTGAAATTATTTCGGAAATTTCATTGCTGATACTGCTGATCTTAAAAGATAATATGATGAAAAAACAAAGTGCCGGGGTACTTCTTTATCGGTTTATAAAAAACTCAATGGAAATATTTCTTGTTCATCCCGGAGGCCCATTCTGGAAAAATAAGGACAAGGGAAGCTGGTCAATTCCCAAAGGGGAATTCAAAGACGATGAAGATGCATTGGATGCAGCAAAGCGTGAGTTTTGTGAAGAGACGGGAAGCAATATTTCGGGGCAATTCATAAAATTTTCTCCCATTAAACAAAAAAGCGGTAAGCTGATTTTTTGCTGGGCAGTGCAGGGTGATATTGACAAGGAAGAAATCCGGAGTAACACATTTGAACTGGAATGGCCGCCACACTCAGGAGCAAAACAGGAATTTCCTGAAATTGATAAATCGGGATGGTTTAATGTGACCAAGGCAAAAGAAAAAATTATTCCAGCTCAGGCAGCATTGATAGATGAACTGATGGAAAAAGTAAAAGAAAAAGGAGCGGATTGATTCGCTATTCAGCACACAGCAATCTTATACAGATTTATACATCAGATATTTTGTAATGATATCCTTTTATCAGTTTTCTTTAGGTGGCGGAATTTCAGCCGGCGAAGGTTTCGCCGGTTCCTCAGCAGGAATTTCTTCAGGCTCTTCTTCCGGCAAATTGGGGTTTTCCGGAATGGTTTCAGGCCGCACTTCCGGTTTTTCCTGAGGGTTTGGAACTTCCGACGGTGTATCCGGCGATTTCTTTTTAGCCATAATATTTTCTTTAAGGTTTATTTATAAGCCTAAGGAATAAATCTCCGGTGTGTGAGGATTTTATGTTGTCAGTACTTTTGGTTCAATACCGGGAACTGCAAAATGCGTTCCGATGTTATCGTGCAGTATCTCTTATCCGATATTTCACGCACAACGCAGTCTGCTTTTCCTGATAATATCTCCTAAAAAAAATTCGGTATTTATTAATTCATTTACTTTTTGGGATATAATTCTTCGAGATCCAGTATTTCAACTTTTCTGAATTCAACAGGATGACTTTCACTTTGAAGAGCTATGTAGCCAGACGATAATAATTGCCCGTCTTTCTTAACAGCGCTATCATAATTGTTCACAACGCCTCCGCCTATCTGCGGTTTCGTATAGATAAGTACAGTATCGCCATTTACAATATGCTTGATAATCGAATCGCCTAATACCATCACTTCTGCCCTTATCCACTCCTCGCCGCGAAATGTTTTTGATGATGAATTGATACAATGTTCTGTGTATAGTTTTCCGTTGATTTCAACATTTGTGCCGGGTGTGCATAGGTTGCAGGTAGGTCTGTCGCCGGTTGTGTCGCCGCCCAGCAACTGGTCTTCAATTGAAATAGGGAAATCCTGGTTTTTGAGCATGGTTGCAGGCGGCTGGCAATGGAGCATAATGCCGCTGTTTTTGAAAGCCCAGCCAGGCCCTCCCGGCGCCTGTTTGCCAGTGAAGCGATATTCAACTGCGAGTATGTAATAAGCATAAGGAGATTTGTAAAAGATATGCCCGAACTGGTTATTGAATGAATCATAGTGATCGTATCTCACGATTAAGATACTGTCCTGCACCCTGAATGTGTTCCCGTAATTTTCATTCAGCTCATGCCCGCTTATTTTAATGATCCAGTCATCGAGGTCTTTTCCATTGAAGAGTTGTTTCCATTTCCCTTCATGCTGTGCAA
>JAHEZC010000133.1 GCA_023251275.1 Parafilimonas sp.
TATATGCAGCAGTATGAACTGTGAAAGGCTGCAGAAAAAAACAAACCACCCCCACAACAAATACATAGAACCGTCTTCACTGAAACGGTTCCGGGCATTATTGATCATGCTTTCTATCAGTTGCAGGCTTTTTTGCGGCGAGAAGTCTTCATTTGATTCCATAATGATATGAGTTAAATGTAGAATCAGCAGCGCCGGTTACGATGCTGCTGAAGCTTATATATTACTGGCATTCTGCTAATTTTTGTTCTGCCTGCTGCTGCCCCCAATGCGGGTACAATGGTTTAGGCTGTTCTTTCTTGTAGAGTTCAACAGCCTTTTCGAAAATGGGTTTTGCATTTGCCTTGCCTCCGCCAAATTGTTCAGGCGTGCCGAATATACTCATGCCCTGGAGGTAATACAGGCGCGGATTATCAGGATTGAGCTGCATTCCTTTTTGCAATGCCTGACCGGCCTGTTGTCCGTAAGTCATCCAACGACTCTGCGGATCAACAATCATCTGTTGAGTAAAAGCCATATTACGCATGGTGAGTATCTCCGCCTTATCTGCATTATCCGTTGCTATCTCATCCGCTTTATCACACAATGCTTTTATTTTTTCAGCATTGACGTCTTTATCAAGTTTCTCATCCTGCCACCCTGCTGTTGATAGTGCCAGGCCTGCATAATAATATGGAAGCCATTGTGTTTTTTCTGCATCACCGATTCTTTCAAATGCGGCAGAGAGATTTTGAAAATCCAGCGTAGTTTTTACGCTGTCAAACATGGAGAGATTTTTCTTCATCGCATCTGCGTACCTGTCGCTTTGACCATAAGCAAAAGCAGTGCTGATCAATGCTAGCGCAAGAAGTAATTGTTTCATTGTTGATTTGTTTAGTTGTTATTGTCTTGTTGATTTTTTAATTTTTTATATTCTTCCTCCGCAGAAAAAATATTGCTTTCCTGGTATGCATGAAAATATTGAAGGGCAACGCCGATGCCCCAGCCAAGCATGGGCCAGATTGGCCAGAAATAAGAACCGATGCCCGAACTGAAATACCATACTGCCACAAGAAATGCATTCACAATAACGTAGCTGCCAAGGCTCCACTTAAATGATGCTCTTTTTTTCGCAAGCCTCCAGAGTATGTCATCTTTTTGCTGATCTGTATCCATATTTAATTGTTTTAAAGTGACTGATTTTTTTGCAGGCATCTTTATCAAAATTTATCTTTCGTTGCCTGGTACTTTCAGAACTATGTTGATTTCGTCAAATAAAAATCATTCAAACAAATTCATTCTTATTCTTCTCCTTGTACGCCTTCGGCTTTATAAATTATTATTAATAGCATCCTGTGTTCTGTCTATACCCCAGCTTAGAAATACTCCTATAAAATAAAATCTCTTTGCAGGTGGTACAACGGCTTCTTTAACCTGGCCATTATAAGAATAATTGTATCCGAATACCTGGTTGTTCCCAAGTACATTTGTTACACTGGCCACCAGCACCCAGAATGTTTTTGCATTGGCATTGCCGATGCTTGAAACATAGTTCATGCTGAATCCGAGATTATGATAATCCTTTGTCCGGCCATTATCTGCAATGGTGTATTTACTGCCGGTGTTGTTAAGCATGAAATTGTAATATGGCCTTCCGGTAGCGTAGCTGTAAGTGAAATTGAAGCCCGTTTTTATTTTCAGAAAGAATCGCTTCATCACGAGAGACAAAGTATGATCGGCAGCAAAATTGGGTTGCAGCTCCTGGGGATAATTCAGGTAATCACGCTTGGTATCCAGATAAGAATAACTTACCCAGTAATCAAAGTTTTTAAAGGTCTTTTTATCTCTCCAGAAAAATTCAATCCCCTTTGCATAACCTGAGCCGAGATTATTTGTGTCGGGAAAAGTTTTTATAAGGTCTGCATATTTCTTATAAAATGCCTCCACCCTGAAAATCCTGTCATTTGTTGTTTTCTGATAATTGAGGATATAATGCGTGGCTTTGGTATAACCAAGATTATGGGTAAATATTAATTGTGAGTTCTCGGGTTTTTGATAAAATACACCATAAGCTGCGGATACCTGTGCATCTTTTCCTGTTTTATAAGCAAGTGAAATACGTGGTGCAAAATTTGACTTATCAATCAATGATGAATGTTCCAGGCGTCCGCCGATTTTTGCAGCGAGACCGTTCGTAATATAAATATCACTTTCGGCAAATAGTGCATTATAATTATCTGTAATTACTGTATGGTAGCCATTGAAGATGCTCTTGTCGTAATTGTACCAGTATTCACTTCCAAAACGGAGAGCGCTTATACCACCCAGTTTCTTATCGAAGACAGCCCTTAACTGGCTCATGTCTTGCCGGTGTGCCAATGTGAAATTTTTTGCTTCCAGCCACCATTGGTCAGGAAATGATTGCGTTTGGTCTTGACTATTTTGCAATTGTTGCTGAATATCATCCTTATTAGTGCTGTAGCTCAGCCCGAGATTCATTTTCCATCCGCTGCCCAGGTTTTCT
Source organism: Parafilimonas sp. (assembly GCA_023251275.1). Classification (GTDB taxonomy): domain Bacteria; phylum Bacteroidota; class Bacteroidia; order Chitinophagales; family Chitinophagaceae; genus JAHEZC01. The sequence goes on from JAHEZC010000133.1 coordinate 2,504, forward strand.
CTCCAGCTAAGATTGTTGTACCAGTTAAGATTCGTTAAGCCGAAAGCATCTTTCAAATCTGTGCTGTCAATATCGGGTCTTCTCAGGCCAAGCCGGCTATAGCTGAAAGTCGTATAATATTTGATGATGCCCCCGCTTTTTGTTTTTATCCGGAAATTGGCATCGCCGTTATGAAATTCAGGTATCTTAAAATAATCCGGGGTCTGCTTAATAATATTGAAATAAACATTCAGGTTTACATAAGAATAATTAACGCCCCAAGATGATTTTTTATCTTTCGCAAGATCCTGGAAACCTGCCCCCGCCACTAATGGGGAAATAAAAGCATTTGTTGCAGAACGCTCAGGCAGATCAATGGATTCCAGAATTAATGCAGAGGATAAGGCTTGCCCGTATAAAGCTGAATAGCCACCTGTACTGAAAACAGTTCCTTTGAATAAAAATGGAGAAAAACGACCACGTGAAGCAATATCCGGAACACTTGCATAATATGGATTGTTTACAAGTGTGCCATCAATGAATTGCTTGGTTTCATATCCGGTACCGCCCCGGACAAAAAGGCCTTCCTGCTCACCGATCTGCTGCGCTCCGGGCAGGGTTTTAATTGCTGCCGTAATATCTGCATTGCCGCCGCCCACTGTTACCACATCTATCGAAGTAAGCACTGTTGCTGCTCTCTTACGGTCGCCTGCTTCAAAGGAACCTGCCATTACAGTGACAGCTTTTAATTCATCTAATTGTTCTTTTAAAGATGCATCAACCACCACAGTTTCTTTATCCACGATGATCTTTTGCTCAAGAGATTTATAACCGATCATTACAATAGAAAGAATGAATTCGCCCTTTTCGTTTGTTTTGAAACTGTAATTTCCCGAGCTATCTGCCACGGCGCCATCATAAGTATTTTTAAGGGCTATACTTGCACCCGGCATTGGTCTTCCCCTGTTATCAGTCACTTTGCCTTTTACAATTACCTGGGCATATAAAGAGTTAGTTATAATCAAAAAGAGGATTATTCCAGTCAGCTTTTTCATTGCAATTTTAATTTGAGGGTGCAAACATAAAATAGTTTATATTATAAATCAAACTATTTTTTGAATTTAATTTTGCTATTGGATGAATGGCAGAATTTGCAGGTGAACGATCAAAATTTGTCGGTAAATTCTTCTGCCCTGTTGAGCTTCGAAACGGCAGGTCATGAAATGTGAAATGAAATCCGGCTAACGAGTGTAGCCTTATTACATCATTACGGCATAAGCAATTAACTGGCAGAGAAAACCGACCAGCAAACCGCCGTATATTTCTTTATTTGAGTGATCATTTAGCAGCAATCTTGCAGTACACACCAGTCCCGTGATCAGCGTTACAATTGCAACATCAACTCCCAGATAAGTTTCATAATAAAAACAGGTGAGCAATACAAATACCAGAGCTCCGCCGACACCCATTGCATGCATGCTTATCTTCATAAAATTATTAATGGTTAATCCAAATATTGTAGCCAGGAAAATACCAAAGTAGAAGAACTTCAATACTATGGGTTGATTGTTGAATTCACTGCTTCTGCTCAGGTACCACATCCACCAGTAAAAAAACATGGTAATGATGTATGGTGCAATTCTTTCTTTTTGGGTGCGGAGAAAAATATTGTCAATGAATCGAAGGCGCCATAATAAAAATACCGAGAAGGCTGGAAAGAAAGCTGTAAAGAGAATAACATTAATTTTCCGCGCAAACATTTCAAATAGGGTAATACCGGCAAAGGCATAAGGGAATCGCATTACCAGCCAGAAAAAAATAAATGAAGGAATAAACAGCGGATGAAAAATATAAGAGATAATTTTTGCAATCACTTTTATATAAAGGGGCTGTTGAATCATACACTTGTTTTCATGGAAACAAAAAACGGAAAAAAATTTGTTATCGGATTCAACTGTTATAATTCTTTTCGCAGCCTTGCAACAGGTATATTTAGTTGTTCCCGGTATTTGGCCACGGTACGTCTGGCAATGTTATACCCTTTTTCCTGGAGCAATTCTGTAAGGCGTTCATCACTCAACGGTCTTTTCTTGTCTTCGGCTTCAATCAGGTCGCTGAGTATTTTCTTCACTTCTCTTGTGCTTACCTCTTCCCCGCTGTCGGTGCTGAGTGATTCACTGAAGAAAAATTTCAGCCTGTAAGTACCGAATTCTGTTTGTACAAATTTACTGTTGGCTACCCGGCTTACAGTAGAAATATCCAGCCCTGTAATTTCTGCAATATCTTTTAAAATCATGGGCCTTAAGTTGGTTTCATCACCGGTAAGAAAAAATTTTTTCTGGTAACTCATGATAGCCTCCATAGTGCTGTACAAAGTTTGCTGCCGCTGCCTGATCATATCAATGAACCACTTGGCCGAATCAATTTTCTGCTTGATGAAAAGCACTGCCTCTTTTTGTCGTTTATCTTTTTTACTGCCTTTATCATATTCGCGAAGCATATCACGGTAACCTTCACTGATGCGCAGATCGGGGGCGTTTCTGGAATTAAGTGTCAGTTCAAGTTTTCCATTGTTGTTGAAGATGAAAAAATCCGGGACAATATAGCTTTCGGCTTTGTTTATTTCTCCCACATTGCCTCCGGGTTTCGGGCTGAGTTTTATAATAGTACCAATCACTTCTTTGAGATCATCATCAGTCAGGTTTAAACCCCGCTGAATTTTTTCGTAATGTTTTTTGGTAAACTCATCAAAGTATTTATCGAGCACCAGTATTGCCATTTCCACATCCCGGCCTTCTGCAAGCTGTCTTTACAGTTGCAGCAGCAAGCATTCTTTTAAATTGCGCGCAGCAACACCGGGCGGATCAAATTGCTGAATTTTTTTTATGATACTTTCTATTTCTTCTTCACCTGCATTTATATTCTGTCGAAAAGCAAGGTCGTCTGCTATAGACGAAAGTTCTCTGCGCAGGTAACCGTCATCATCAATGCTGCCAACTACCTGCTCTGCAATCTTCATTTCCTTTTCATCGAACGATACCATTGCCAGTTGGTCAAGCAATGTTTCGTGAAAACTGTTTTCTACTCTATAGGGCATTGTTTTCTTCTCATCAGTTTCCGGGTAATTGTCATCGCGCAGCTTGTAATCAGCCACATCATCATCTCCATCAGAAACATATTCGCTGATATCAATATTTTCATATTCATCATTACCGCCATCCAGATCATATTCATCATCATCCCCGGCTTCAAATTCATCTTTTACATCATCGGTCATATTTTCATCATGATTGTCATCAGTCACTTCAAGAGCCGGATTTTCTTCCAACTCTTCTTTTATGCGCTCTTCAAGATTGGCAGTGGGTATCTGCAGCAGTTTCATTAATTGAATCTGCTGAGGCGATAATTTTTGCAAAAGCTTCTGCTGTAATGTTTGACTAAGTGCCATATTTTAATAACTCCAAATATCTGAATAACTCCTTCTTTAAAATCAGCATTTGTGCATACTGACTTTTGGCTTCAAATTTTTTTCAAATATAATTTCACATTTTTTTCCTGCGCAGTTTTTTAAAAAAATTATCAATTTATAACGCCGTAAATTTACATACAATTACATTTTACATAACGTGAAGAAAATTTGTTTATTTGCGGTTTTATTACTAATACTGGCCAGTAAAACGCAGGCACAGCAAAGAAAGGACAGTATTTGCACCACGAGATATATAACGACGGATAGCACTAAATATTTGCCGCTGCATGTATTGCCCGCAAATTATAGTTTAACAAACTTCGGGTTTTTCTGCAGGAAAGAATTACAGATTCAAAAAGCTGTCAGATTACCGGTGAGTTTTCGCCTGGGAACATTAGAATACTGCAACAGGCTTGAAGGGAAATTGTATTGATTGGTATATTAAGGACAGAATCTTTTTCTTGTATGAGTAAACAAGCCAAAAAACTAGCATATAAATTATGAATAAAGTACTATTTTCTTCCCTGGTGATTTTGATGTCAAATTCACTTTTCGGGCAAGATCAAAATGTATCTGCGGATTCAAGCAGCCAGAATGGAAAAGTTTATTTTATGAGATCAACCGGTTTCCAGGGATCTGCATCCGCATTTACTGTATTTATTGATGATACCTTAGTTTGTAAATTGAATAACAAAAGGTATTCGATTCATGAAGTTGCACCCGGAACACATCATTTTTCATCTCAATTTGCCGGTAAGAAATCTAAGGAGAAGGCAGAAAGAATTGAAATAAACGTTGAAGCCGGAAAAACCTACTATATCGAATTGATTTTTCAACCCGGTTTATTTATAAACAATCTTTATTGCCAGGAAGTTACTGAGAGCTCAGCAAAAAGGTTTTTACCGGATTTGAAAGAAGATAAGAAATGTCTATAACTGTAGTTTTGGAAATATTTACAATGCGTGTTTTTGGAAAAAAGCGGAAGATGTTCACAGATGAGATAATAAAGCTTTATAAGCTTAGAGCTTCGCAAACACTCGCCTGTCATCCTTTGGGAATAGCATAATTAACCTGGAATCTCAAGGATTGATTTGGTCCATTAGCGGGTCGCACTATGTTGTAAAAATATTGCACATTAAATGTTATAGCTCTTCCTCTTCTCAATGGTTCGGTTT
>JAHEZC010000134.1:0-4814 GCA_023251275.1 Parafilimonas sp.
CTCATTAAATACATCGGGCTTGTTGCGCACAGATACATGCGAAATAGCGCCCGTGCCTTCGAGGCAAAACATGCCTGCTCCCAATCCGCCTATTGGAAATGCAACACGATTCAGATAAGCGCCTTTGTATGGACTGCTATACCCTCGCTCTTTTTCATTATCATCAAAACCATTTTTAGATTGATTTACATCATCATCCTGTAAAGGAGATTTTTTTAAAAGATCTGCGGGAGCAACAGTGGCAGTAATACCTGCGATGCTTACCTGCTTCAGGAAAGAGCGGCGCCCTGATTTCTCTTTCATATTTTTTGTTTAAAATTAATGGATGAAGATGATCTTTTGACTCATTTTATTTTATTCGCTTATAAGTCATCTTCAAAACAACCCACTGTTCGCTGCTAACCTGCTTTCTTTCTGAAATTATTTCAAGTGATTCCAAAAACCTTGAAGGCAACAACAATGAACCTGTCTGGCAAAAAAATCTTTTCAGCATAGCAAACTTTACGACAAAGTAAAGAGCGGAATGTATGTCACTGCTATGGGTCGGGCTGAGAATAGAAGTTTTAATTGTGCTTTTAAAAACTTTTTCCGTGCATTCAACTTATATCCTTGTGGAATGTTAAACAGTCTCAGTTACTTTTTTTTTCAACCAATATCGGGTTCCATCCTTCTCCATTATTATACGATTCTTTATATCTTCTTTCGCCATCTGCAACCGTAGCATAATCACCTTGTGTAACAGTCAAAACGGTTTGCCCGTTCCCGGCAGTTAATGTATATGTTACCGTAAGATAATTTTCAGGAATATCTTCGATTGTTGAATTCGGGTCAATGACGGTGTATGCCAAAAATCTTTCAGGCTGTATCTCCGTGATGCTGCCTTTTACGGCAATGAACTCCTTTTCTTCATGATCCATTTTCCATAATAATGAGCTTCCCTGTTTCCAGTCAGAAATCACTTCATAGCCAAACATATATTTTTTGTTTGCTCCGGGTTTGTCAATATATACCGGACTTTTGAAGCTGTTGCATTAATGGTAATGCTGTTTTTTACAATTAACATTTCCATTATAGTTTTTGAATTTTATAAATCGTCAGGCTTAATTTGATCTTAAATGAAGATAAAAATTTAAAATCAAATTCTTAGTGCTCCACTTTATTCGTATGCAATTTTTACGATTTCACGCAATCAAAAAATCCTTCACGGGGCTGAATTGCATATTTGCTCCATTCTCTTAATTTTTCGGGGGGTATATAATTTACTGTCAACCCTGCTTTTGATAAACGGTTTATATAATCATCGAGGCTGTAAATACGAACATGATCTTTTTGACCAAATAATTCCGATTGTTTTTTGGAATCTGAAATATAAGGTTCTTCTATTGTGCCGGGAATAATTTCAGAAAAAGGAATTTGTACAACTGCTTTCCCCGTGGGCTTTAATACTCTAAAAATTTCTTTCATTGCAACTGTATCTTCAGGAATGTGCTCCATGATATGATTCCCGATAACGATATCAAATGCTTCATTTTCGAAAGGTAAATTTCCGGCATCTGCATAAATAATATTTTTATCAATCAATTTATAAAACCCCGGTTCAATGTCTGCCGTAATTACAACCGAACGCTTTTTTAAAAAATCGAAGATTTGCTTTTCAGGTGATAAATGCAGGATCTTTTTATTTTCACAATCAATTTTTTCAATCAACATCTGCAACACAAGCCTTTCCCTGCAGGTACTTCCGCAGTAAGGACAATACACACTTTCTCCATTTCCGGCAATTACTTTATATTTTTTCAAAGCCGGTGAGTCCTCTTCAGATGCATATCCCGGAGCGAATATTTTGTATTTGTTTCCGCAAAAATTACACGTAAAACCGGATCCTTTATACTTTGAATACTTAATCCTGGTCAATAGAACATTGCCATAAAAAAGAAAACTTCTGTAGCGTCCCTGCATTGAATAATATATCCCTGCTTTCTTTAAAATATTTTTTATTATTTCCTTCATAATATCTTACGTCAACTAACTATGCTGGTATAATCTATCATTATTTGAAACTCGTTCCCCTTTGTTTCAATAATGTTTCACCGTTTTCGCAAAAATGCTGTTTTGCAATTAAAAACTTTCACATTCATATCCTCCCTTTATAAAAATATAAATGAAAGCAATCATGCATAAAGAATGTTGATTAGTCTAATCTTTTTCAGGAACAGCTTTTTTATCATTTCCTGAGGATAAATTTTTGAGAAATTCAGGATATGGCAAACCCAAAGCGGGATTAGCTGAGAAAAATCCAAAAGGCATCAAAGAAAATCCCATGTGATGCGCGGGCATAACGGGCCAGTCTTCGGGTCTTACAATATGCGTAAGACCTGCCACATACCATAACACAATATCATTATTGCCTATTGCCCTGTTTTTTGAAGCCCATTCCGGCAGGCCGTCATACACTTTATTGCTGGCAGGATATTTACCTGCAGGATACACTTCATCTTCGGCATATTGTGTAACCCAAACCTGGTGATTCAGGAAACCTGCTTTCTTTCGCAATAAAGAATTGTCGAGCACAAATGGCTTTGCCTGCTCACCCGGCATAAGCATATAGCCCACATGCTGACCATATATGGTGTGTTCCGCATTATTGATGATATGCCAGTTGCGGTTACTTTCATAATTCACGTTTCGCTGCGCTTCTTTTTCAGTAGTAAACCCGGTATGCTCGACTGCAAAAGCATTGCTGTAAGGGTTCGTATTTCCCGCAGGCACCGGCACTGTGTTCATTTCCATTACGCTGTTATGCTGATCACCGTCTATATCCATATCTAACCGGAACACAAAAAAATGCTGATGATTGGTCGCTTCCACATGAGGATGTACAAGCGTTCCGAAAGATTTTCCGTTGTATGAAAGATCATTTTTATCAGGCTCATCCATTTCGTCGGTGCGGTGAACACCTTTCACTTCCACAACACCTGTTAATTCTACATCCACCTGTATGGTTCCGTTCTGTTTAAATATCCACGTAAACCCATAATCATAGTTTTCAATGGTTGCATAATATTTAATGGCGAGATCGGTTGCTCTTCTTGAAACATCGCCATGACGCCACAAAGTGCCGCCATATTGTTCATATATTGCCACAGCGCTATCCAGTACAAATGGCTGACCGCTTTCTTTGATCAGTGTGGCAGGAAGATATGCAGCGTTTTCGGGCGCATCTGCCCCGAAGCTTAAAGGCCTTGCAGTTGCCTGCCCCAGGCGATATTCACCTGCATCAAAAAAATTGTATGAAGCCTGCAGCAGATCAGGTGCGCCATAAGGCACCACCATTTCGGGCATTGAACCCCTGTACATTACAGGGCGTTCGTTGCCATTTTCTATATAGCGCACATCATAGATTACCAATCCTTCCCTGTTATCAATTCCATAACGCAAACGCCAATTCTCCCAGGTGATTTCCTGACCCCTGATCTCAAAGGAAGCGCCTTCGGGTTGTATTATTATTAATGGTTTGGGACCTTTCCTGTCCGCCTTCAGTGAATCTTTATTAAAATAATCGAGGTCTGTTTTTCCGCTAAATCTTTCTTCTTCATCTATTATTTTAAGCACTTTATGATCTGTGAAATCTGTGCAGGCAAGAAGACCTTCTATATCAATTTTATTTCCCTTGAGTCTTGGTATAACCAATTGTTCCCTATGCCCTAACGGAGCAATACCAAAGTCAGCGGTAAAAATACTGCGGTGTGTAACCGAGTCAATTGAAATACCTCTTCGCTTCAGGGCATCCACCCATCTCTTGTCTTTTTTTAATATATCACTTGCTATGGAATCGGCTTCAAGCCCCATGCCAATCACATTTGGGATATGCTTTGCAGAAATAACTTTTTCTGTATTGAGATCCACAACTGCCTCTGTCATACCATCCATACCATCATCATAAAAACTTGCGAAAGCCTCTCGCCTGAAAGCATTGCCAGGTTTATATGCCAGCACTTCTTTCTTTGGCGGTTCTTTTAAATTAATGACATTAAAAATGCTCGTGCCCTTTATCGTATTGCTGCTTTTTAAAACAGCCACAACTTTTTTTATTTCATCTGAAGTCAGCGGGTCAAGGGGATAAGCCGTGCCGCTTTGCGACTTTGTTTTTGAAATAAATAAACACATAGTAAGTAAGCAGACCAGGATATTTCTTGCGGTAATGCAATTGACGTTAAATTTTCTCATACAGTATGTCAGATATTTTTAGCGGTTAGAATTTTGCGACGGCAATATCTTTATAAAACTTTATTAAAGAAAATATTTATTGGGATGAGTGTGAATGATTTGAAATCATTGGAAAGTGACAACACATTTAGCGAAAGAAAAACCTGAAAAAATTATCATTAATGCTATATAAACAGGAGTTTATTTTTCTTTAATCAGCTCACATTTGTTGGTCAGTGACCAACAAATGCGTTGATCGGCTCGCTAACCCCTTTATTATTGATGCCGGTTTTTTACATGCGTCACTGAACTTGTTATCATCTCTTTCAGTATGTCAATATTGATATCTGCAAGTTTTTTTATGTAGATGCACCCTTTCCCGGTTTTATGTTTTCCGAATTGCTTTAATAATTCTTCTCTCCTGTCGAAGGCTGAAGAGAGGTAAAATGTGATGGCGTCTTTTCTCGGCGAAAAACCTGCAAGCGGCGCATCTCCTTCACGTCCGCTGTCATATTTATAATGGTAGTTTCCAAAGCCAACTATGCTCGGTCCCCACATTTTAGGTTCAAGGCCTGTCACAGTTTTAAAAATTTCAATGATTCGAAAAC
>JAHEZC010000134.1:4834-7121 GCA_023251275.1 Parafilimonas sp.
TTTCGTTTTGCTTCGTCTGCAACCGTATTGATAAAGTCGGTTACACTATTTGCAGTTTGAGTTGTCTTGTTTTTTGTCATCGTTGTTATAAAATTTAAGAAGGCATTACAGTGAGAAATTTTGCATAGCGAACAATTTGGTTAATGCAAAATACCAGGTCAAATATCAGCAAACAAAAGTTGATGTTTTATTTTCTAATCAAAATTATGTTGTCTTTCGCTTAAACAAAACTGAGGAAATAATACTGTCAGCGTTGCCTGATTAGTTGCTATGTTTTGGAGTATGTCATAAATATTTTACAAAATGTAAAGTAAATTTGTCTAAATGTAAAGTATAATTTACTTTTGCCAAAACAAACTATTTATGTCAAACAAATTATTATTACCAAACAAGTACAAAATGATTGGCTGGTGTCTGTTGATACCTGCTGCGGTTTTAGGAATCATTTTGATTTTTACAGACTTTGAAGGAATGCCGCTCAATGCCAAAGTCTTTGCCATATTCAATGAGGATATTTTAGGGAAAAACAGATCCTTTAGTTTTATTGAGACAAATGTTACAAACACAGTTGCAGGAGTGTTATTCATTGCGGGGGCAATATTTGTCGGCTTTTCAAGAGAAAAAAGAGAAGATGAATTTATTGCAAATCTTCGTTTGTCGTCTTTGCTCTGGGCAGTATTTGTCAATTATATTTTGTTGCTTTTCTCATTTATTTTTGTCTATGGCACAGTGTTTCTCAATGTTATGATATACAATATGTTCACTGTTCTGATAATTTTCATTGCCAGGTTTAATTACATTTTGTATAAAAATTCTAAATCTGTGCCAGATGAAAAATAATATAAAAATTGAACGTGCCATACATAACCTTACGCAGGAAGACCTCGCCAAAAAAGTAAAAGTAAGCAGGCAAACCATAAATGCCATGGAGGCAAATAAATATGTTCCCTCTACAGTTTTAGCATTGAAAATAGCGAAGATTTTTAATAAGCCTGTAGAAGAGATTTTTATTCTTGAAAAGAATGATTGAAGGTATCACAACATAGCACCGATCTTCAACAGCTTTCAATTTTTTTGATGTACGGGGCGGTCTAAGAATTCTTACGTCCGCTCAATATATTGCATTTGAAACAGATTTGATAAACAGACAAAAGTGCTTTCGAAAATGCCTGGACAGAATTTTGAAAGATATGCCGGGGATGTGTCAGCAGAAATATTTACTGCTCCATTCTTGGTAGATTAAAAAATAATTATACTTTTAACAAATGTTTAGTTAACTTTTGTCAATACAAACGGACCTCTTCGATTGCTATGACCAAATAAACTCCACCGGCTTCGGTGGAGTTTTTACTTTAAAATGCTATCCATTTATTCGCTTCACCTTTAACCCTTCGGGTTTCACCTTTCGCCATTTTAAATTTCAAGAATAATATTGCTTTTCTTTTCCCCCTGCATCAATTCAACACTCCTGTTGATGAAATTAGTGAGATCATTCCCTTTGAGCAATCCCTGCGAAAGCAAGGCAAGGTCAGCAAGTGTTCTCACCTGTTTCTGCTGCTGGTCATTATTTTCTTCCTTCAGTAATTTTTGATAAACAGGGTGATTGCCATTTACGGTAAGCGTTACTTCATCAGGCATCTGGGCATAGAATGATGTCATGCCGCCACCGACTGCTGCCATATCTTTCATCCTGCGCATAAACTCCGGTCTTGTTGCTACTACCGGCGCTGCTTCGGGACTTAAGCCTTTTATTTCAACAGTTACATGGGTCTCCGGAATTTGCAACCCGAACAATTCTTTCAGTTTCGCTTCTTCAGCCTTAGTCAAAACGCTTTCATTTTTTTCCTGCTTATCAATTAAATTATCAGCTATATCTGCATCCACTCTTGCAAAATGAACATTTTCCCATTTTACTTCCATGTTGTTGATGAAAGCCGCATCAACAAGCGTCTCCATTTTTACCACTTTATATCCCTTTGCAATACATGCCTTTATGTAGGCATCCTGCTGCACAGGGTCAGTTGTATAAAGCACCACAAGTTTTCCATCTTTGTTTTTTTGCAGCGCTTCTGCCGCAGTTTTATATTCTTCAAAAGTGAAGAATGCAGTATTTACTGCATCCTGTATCACGAAAAATTTGTTTGCCCTTTCCAGGAATTTATCATCAGTCATCATTCCATACTTGACAAACAGTCCGAGGCTTTCCCATTTTTCTTCAAATTCTTTCCGCTCTTTATTAAAAATTTCTTCCAGCTTATCAGCTACTTTTTTTGTAATGTGGGCATTA
>JAHEZC010000135.1 GCA_023251275.1 Parafilimonas sp.
CACTCACATTCATGTTGGGAAACAGCGCATAATTCTGAAACACTGTATTCACTTGACGTTTATACGGCGGTGTGTGTGTAATATCAACATCCTTCAAAATAATTTTTCCTTTATCAGGTATTTCAAAACCGGCAATCATACGAAGCGTGGTCGTTTTGCCACAGCCGCTGGGGCCTAAAATGGTAAGAAATTCGCTGTCTGCCACTTCAAGATTCAGTGATTTCACCACATGATTGTGTCCATAGAATTTGTCAACATTTTTTATACTGAGTATGCTCATAGGAGAATTTGAAAATGAATGTTCATTACATGATAGAATTTTTATTTCTCTTTAGTCAATCTGAGCGATAACAGAATTGCTGCCGTCGAAAAAATAAATATCAAGGTTGATATAGCATTTACCTCCGGTGTGATGCCTCTGCGCATCATACCATATATTTCCAATGGCAAAGTGTTGTTGCCGGCAATCAAAAAAAATGTAACAGGAATTTCATCCATACTCAATACAAGGCAAAGCAATACACAACCGATAATTGCTGTTTTGATGTTTGGCAGAATTACTTTAAAAAAAGTAGCAGTTGGTGTGGCGCCTAAGTCATAAGCAGCCTGTTCAAGAAACGGATCCAGTCTTTTGAATCTCGCCAGCATTTGTGTAACAACAATGGCACACAAAAAAGTAATATGCCCGAATGCAACCGCAGTCAATGAAATCTTCACTCCGAGAAAGGGGAAAAATGATAACATAGCCACGCCGGTAACAATACCCGGCAAGGTGATCGGCATCAATACAATTCTGTCAATCAGTTTTTTCCCTTTGAACGAATACTTGTGCATGGCATAAGCAGCAGGAATGCCAATGATGAGCGCAACGATTGTACTGATAATGGCAATTATAAAACTCGCAAGTACTGATTGCAATAATTCATCATCGTGAAACAAAACAGTGTACCAGTGTAATGAAAATTTCTGAATAGGAAATGCATTTACAGTTTCTGCATTAAAGGAGAACAAAATGATCACCGCAAGGGGAATATAAAGAAACACCAGCACGGCTATACCGGAAAAGCAAATAAAAAAATTTTTCAGCCATGTTGTGTTCATCTCGTATCACTTTTTAAACTGGAATATTTTTTCTCGTAATGAGCTGCTAATTGCAGTATTAAAAAAATAAGCAGCAATATCAACATGCCGATAGCTGAGCCAAGCGGCCTGTCATTGCTTGTGCCAAAAAGATTTTGGATAATGTTGGATATAAATAAAGTATTAGGTCCGCCCAATAAGAGAGGTGCAAGAAAATCTCCCATTGTCAACACCAATGCAAATGTGCCTCCCGAAATAATGCCGGGCAGCGCCAAAGGAAAAATTACTTTTCTGAAAGTAGTGAAACTGCCTGCGCCTAAATCTTTTGCTGCTTCAATCAATGATTTCGGAATTTGCTCAAATGCAGTATAAACAGGAATTGCAACGAACGGTGTTAAGATATATACCAAACATACAATCGTGCTAAAAGTACTGTACAAAAAATACTCGACAGGTTCTTTGGTAATGCCTGTCCACATGAGAAATTCGTTGAGCAGCCCTTCTCTTCCCAGGATTATTTTCCATGCATAAGCCCGCACAATATAGCTTACCCAAAACGGTAAAGCAATCAAAGTATATAATAATGTCTTGTTCTTTTTTACTTTGAATGCAATGAAGTATGCCAATGGCAAACTGATAAAAATGCAAATGAAGGCAACAATCACCGCATACATAAGTGTTCGGAAAACAGTGCCGATGTAGAGCGAGTTTGAAAATGCCCGTTGATAACTATCAATAGAAAAACCCGGAATGGTTTTGCCAAAACTATCTGTTGTGTAAAAACTCTGAATGAGAATATACAGATACGGTAATACGAGAAACAAAAGCAGCCACACCACAAGCGGGAGGAGAAGAGAATATTTTTTAAACCATGATTGCATATATATTGCAGTAGTGTTGGTTGCTCTTTATGCGAAGAATAAAATTGTTGAAATTGAAGAGTGCCCACAGGGTTCTGCAAGCTATGAACGACGCAGGAAAAGCTAAATATTTATTCTGTAGTTCAGTTCATAAAAATTTACTGTGCACTCTTCACTTCGTTCCATATTTCGTTATATTTTTTGCGCTCTTTTACCATTTGCCAGAAATTGAGTTTGTCGAAGAATTGCGATGCATCGGCGATCTTTTTCTGATCATCCGTAAGATAACGCACGCTGCCGGGATTGGCCACATTATAATTTGTTACTGCAAGCACTTTTGCCATATTCTCCGGTTGTGAAACATAGTCAAGATACAATTGCGCAAGTTGCTTGTTCTTGCTGCCGCTCGTGATCATCAGGCGATCTATCCATCCTGTTGCACCTTCGGATGGTATCACAGCCTTTAGATTGCGTCCTTCTTTTGTAAGGTTAGCAATGGTCAAAGGCCAACCTACTGCCAATGCCACTTCTTTATTTTTGAACATATTGTCCAGTTCGCCTGCAGTAGCCCAGTATTTGCGTATCTGCGGTTTCATCTTTATAAGTTCTGCCTTTGCAGAATTAAGCTGCCCGTCTGTCATATTGTATAAAGCAGCCTTATCGGTTTTATCTAAGCCCTGCATCTGGCCGATAAGATATATGTTGGAAATATCATCCCACAGGGCAACTTTTCCTTTATACTGCGGGTCTTCAAAAACTTTCCATGATGTGGGTTCTGTTTTTACCACATCCGCATCGTATATCAGGTAATCCGGTCCCCATGTGAATGGCATCCCATAACTTTTGCCATCTTTCATTACATCATTCATATTGCGCAATTGCGGCGATAGGCTGTCCCATTGTGTGATTGCTTTTGGATCAATAGGTGCAGCGAAATCATTCATTACAATATATCCCGCCACGTCGCTGCTTGGGCTGATAAGGTCATAAGCTTCGCCTCCCCCATTTTGCAATTTACTTACCAATTCATCAGATGATCCAAAGTAAGTGCCCTTAACAGTTACACCATATTTATCTTCAAATTCTTTGGTAAATGCAGCATCCGCGTATCCTTCCCAGCAAAGAATATTCAGGGTACTGCCTTTTAGTTTGGAAACGTCCACTGTCCCCGTACTGTCAGTTGAGTTTTGATTTGAAGAATTACCGCCGCATGCAGCAAGAAACATTAATAACGCGATGACCGGGGCTACTGCATTTATTTTTTGCATAACACGAAAAGTTTTGGTGAGATAATGAATATCTGCTGAACGAAACGATTTACATTCGCCGACGCATGCTGTAAATTTATTGGTAAAAATTACAAGATGTATAAAATATTTTAAATACTGAATATGGATGAACCCGAAGTATCCTATATTATTAATGAACTGGCTGAAAACCGCGAAGATTATTTCCGTGCCATTGCACCGCCCATTATCCAGACAAGCAACTTTGCTTTTGAAACAGTGGATGACCTGCGCAACTCTTTGCAGGATGAATATTCTACATGGCTATATAGTCGTGGCTTAAATCCAACTGTTGAAATACTCCGCAAAAAACTGGCTGCATTGGATGGGGCAGAAGATTGTCTTGTTTTCAACAGTGGTGCAGCAGCCATTTTTGCAGGTGTTTTCGCTAATGTAAAAAGCGGCGACCATATTATAAGTGTTGATGAGCCATACACATGGGCGCAAAAAATGTTTAATGATATATTACCAAGGTTCAATATAAGCACAACCTATATTGATGGAACAGATACTGAAAATTTTAAAAAAGCAACCAAAGACAATACCACACTTTATTACCTGGAAAGCCCCAATAGCTGGACTTTTGATCTCCAGAATCTGAAAACCGTTGCAGAGCTTGCCAAAGAAAAAAATATCGTCACTATTTGTGATAACAGTTATTGCACTCCCTTAAATCAGAAACCTGTTGAATATGGCATTGACCTGGTGCTGCAATCTGCCAGTAAATTTATCGGCGGACATAGCGATACGATAGCAGGTGTATTGAGTGGCAGCAGTAAAATGATCGGGAGAATTTTCAACAGTGAATACATGAATATCGGCAGTGGCATTCAACCATTCAATGCATGGCTGCTGATACGCGGCTTAAGGACATTGCCGGCACGGCTCGACAGGATCACCAATACTACCAATAAAATCGTTACTTACCTCAAACAACAACCAAGAGTCGAAAAAGTAATTTTCCCTTTTGATGAAACATTTCCTCAGTACCATCTTGCAAAACAACAAATGAAAGGCGCTTGTGGCCTGCTTAGTTTTGTGGTCATTACAAAACATGTAGAAACGATTGAGACATTTTGCAATTCCTTAGTGCATGTGCTTATCGGTGTCAGTTGGGGCGGTCATGAAAGTCTGATCATGCCGAAATGTGCAGGTATGCTTCGTGAGGATTTTAATGCTGCGGTTACCACGCACCGCATGATCAGGATGTATGCAGGCCTCGAAGATGCTGATTATATCATTGAAGATATTGAATCAGCGTTCAAAGCAATCTCATCAATGGAATAATAGAACTACCTCATAACCTTTGCAACTTCCGTTCATCTAAAATTTTACGAGAGTGAAATGTTGTTTCCTTTATTTTTGTCGGATGATGAAGTATTTTATTGTGCTGGCCTTCAGTACAATTTGCATTAGTACTTATGCACAGGAGAAATGGGATTTAAGGCGTTGTGTGGATTATGCCATGCAAAACAGTATCTCGGTAAAGCAAGCCGATGTTCAGGCCCGCATTGCAGCGCTGCAAACAAAACTGGCAAATGCGCAGGCATATCCCAACCTGCTTTTTAATACGCAGATAGGAGTAAACTCAGGCCGTTCGATTGATCCTACTTCCAATCTTTATACTACCCAACAGATTTTTTTTCAAAGTTTGGGGTTACAGTCAGGAGTTACTTTATTCAATTTTTTCAGTATAAAAAATAACAGGTTATCTGCCAGGTTAGATGAAGAAGCTTATAAAACAGGAGTTGACAGAGCAAGAAATGATATTGCACTGAATGTTGCTGCATCATATCTGCAATATCTTTTATCCATTGAACAGGCAAATATTACAAAAATCCAGATTCAACAGACCAGGTCACAATTAGATAATACACGTAAACTGGTAGATGCGGGCAGTATGCCGGAATTGAATGCAGCTCAACTTGAAGCTCAGCTTGCCAAAGACAGCAGCAATTATATAACCGCTAAAGGTACTGCTGATCAAAACAGGATAAGCCTGATGGGTTTATTAAATCTTGATGCTGCTGCGTCTTTTGAGGCAGCAACTCCCGATGTGGACAAGATTCCTATAGAACCCCTTGCAGAACTCGATCCTGCGTTTGTTTATAATCTTGCCCTGACAACTCAACCGTTGCAAAAAAAAGACAGCCTTCACATTAAAGCCGCTGAGTATGCAGTAAAGAGTGCAAGGGGGGCCATGTATCCGACTCTTTCCGCTTTCGCAGCCCTTAACAGCAATTATGCCAGCACGTACAGCCAATTTACCGGTCTGCAGCCAACAGGCAAATTTGATACTGTGGCAATCGTCCCTGTTGGTGCGACTAACTATTATGCATTAACTCCGGGGTACAACACAATCACAAGTAAGGTTCCTTACTTCAAGCAGGTTTCCGATATTAATTTCAGCCAGGCGGTTGGTATTCAATTGAATATTCCGATAGCAAATAACCGGCAGTTGAGAAACAATTACGAAAGAGCAAAGCTGAATGTTGAAAATCTCAGGCTTCAACTGAACCAGGATAATATTACATTGCAGCAGAATATTTATACGGCTTACAGTAATGCAGTTTCTGCATTGGAAAAATATAATGCCAATATCAAGGCATATAAAATCCAGCAATATGCTTTTGAGCTTTCAAAGAAGCGCTATGAGATCGGAGTTCTTTCAACAATAGATTATATTACTACCCAGAATAACCTGTTCAGTGCAGAGATTGACCAGGTTTCTGCAAAATATGATTACATATTCAAAATGAAAGTACTGGAATTTTATAAAGGACAGGGTGTTAAATTATAATCGCCAACCCGAAAATTATTGATATGAGTAAAACATTAAAATGGATCATTTTTATTTTACTGGGCATTATTGTGCTCTTTATTGTTTTGAAAGCAACAGGCACTATTGGAAAAGATGAGGGCACTAAAGTTACTGCCGAAAAAGCAATACTTAGAACCGTCACTGAAACCGTCAATGCCAGCGGCAAAATTTTTCCTGAAGTGGAAGTAAAAGTGAGCTCCGATATATCGGGCGAAATTGTAGAACTGAATATATTGGAAGGAGATACTGTTAAGAAAGGCCAGGTATTGGCTAAAGTCTATGCAGACATTTACGCTTCACAAAGAGACCAGGCCGCAGCGGTTGTTGCCCAGAGCCAGGCACAGACAGCCAACTCTGAGGCTCAGTTAGAGGCCCTGAAAGCGACAATGGATCAAACGGAAGCCGCCTATAACAGGCAAAAAACGCTTTATGAGCAGAAAGTTGTTTCACGTTCAGAATTTGAGCAGGCAGAGCAGGCATATCTTTCTGCCAAAGCCAATTACAATGCGGCATTGCAAAATATTCGTGCAAACGAAGCAGCCATTCAAAGTGCGCAGGCTAATTTAGATCAGGCAAGTAAAAACGTAAACCGGACAACTATCGTATCGCCTATGGATGGTGTGGTAAGCTTGCTTGAAGTAAAAAAAGGGGAAAGAGTGGTTGGCGTGGCACAAATGGCAGGAACAGAAATCATGCGCATTGCAGACCTCAATAGCATTGAGGTGCAGGTTGATGTGGGTGAAAATGATATACCGAAAGTAAAATATGGTGATACGGCAATTGTAGAAGTGGATGCATTCAACAACAGGAAATTTAAGGGCGTAGTATATAAAATTGCCAATCCGGTTACTGCAACCACATCACTTTCCTCTTCTACAACAGTTACTAATTACCAGGTGCATATTCGGTTGATGCCTGATAGCTATAACGATCTTATTGTGAAGGGTCAGCCTTTCCCTTTCAGACCAAATATGACTGCCAGCGCCGATATACAAACGAAGACCAAGACAAATGTTTTGTCGGTGCCTTTAAATGCAGTGACCACGAGGGACAAAGGCAGCAAC
>JAHEZC010000136.1 GCA_023251275.1 Parafilimonas sp.
AGAACTGCGTAAAGTTTGTAACGAATTTATACAACGCTTATGTAGGGCTTGACTGCAGTATGCTCGAAATAAATCCGCTTTTTAAAACAAGTGATGAAAAGATCATTGCGGTTTATTGTAAAATGAACCTTGACGAAAATGCATTAATGCGTCATCCCGACCTTGCAGCTATGCGGGACATTACAGAAGAAGATTCGACTGAAGTAGAGGCAGGACGATACAATCTGAATTTTGTGAAACTCGATGGAAATGTGGGTTGTATGGTAAACGGTGCCGGCCTTGCGATGGCTACCATGGATATGATAAAATTAAGCGGAGGCGAACCCGCGAATTTCCTCGATGTGGGCGGCTCTGCCAATGCACAAACTGTGGAGGCAGGGTTCCGGATTATTCTGAAAGATCCGAATGTGAAAGCTATCCTCATTAATATCTTCGGCGGTATTGTGCGCTGCGACCGCGTGGCTGCAGGTGTGATTGATGCCTACAATAAACTGGGTAATATAAACATACCAATCATTGTCCGCCTGCAGGGCACAAATGCAGAAGAAGCAAAGAAACTGATTGATGAAAGTGGCCTGCAGGTTCAATCGGCGATTTTACTGAGCGAGGCGGCAGAACTGGTAAAAAAAGCAGTCGCTTAAATCAGCGACAACCATTCTCTGGTTTTTTCCGGGTTTCATAGCTGTTGATTTGAGCATGTTTTACATATCAAAATTGACTATCCCGATAAATAAGGCAATAATAAAACTGAATCACCTATAAGAAATCTATGTGGTTGCTTCTACTGTGCACTAAGCGGCTATATGGTTCCACGTAAGTTTGTTTGCGGATAGTCATTGAATAAAATTTACTTTATGAAACAGATCCGGCTGCTTGTTTTCCCATTGTTTTTATCTCTTGCCTGCATTTCGGTTTTCGCGCAATCCAATAGCAGAACAACAGAAAATTTTAATAAAGGCTGGATGTTTCATTTGGGCGACGATCCGGATGCGAAAAATAACGGCTACAATGATACTTCATGGCGAAGTCTGAATCTTCCGCATGACTGGAGTATTGAAATGCCATTCGACAAAAACAGTCCTGCTGGCACAGGCGGTGGGGCATTACCCGGAGGAATTGGCTGGTATCGAAAAACATTTACAGTTCCTGTAGCTGCAAGAGATAAAAAAGTATTCATTGATTTTGATGGAATATATATGAACAGTGAGGTTTGGATCAATGGGCATTACCTGGGCATTCGCCCAAATGGATATATTTCTTTCCGCTATGATCTTACACCCTACTTACACTTCGGTAATGAAAAAAATGTGATCGCAGTAAAAGTTGATAATTCAAAACAGCCGAATTCACGCTGGTATTCCGGTTCAGGAATTTATCGTAATGTATGGCTGGTGACCGTAAACAATATTTTTGTTGATCACTGGGGAACTTATATTACTACACCAGAAGTAAGTAATCAATCGGCAATGGTGCAGATCAAAACAAAAATTGCCAATTTTTCAAAAGACCCGCAAACGGCTTCACTGTTAAATATACTTTACGACCAAGCAGGTAGAGAAGTTGCAAGAAAAGGCGTATGAGGTTTTGTGTTAGAGAATAATTCATCCATCACCGGGGATATAGTTATACAGCATCCTCATTTATGGTCTGTTGATGATCCCTATCTCTACAAAGCCATAACACAAGTAATTTTAAATGGTAAAGTTGCAGATGAATACACTACAACATTCGGTATCCGGTATTTCGATTTCGATGCAGATAAAGGTTTTTCGCTGAACGGTAAACTCATGAAAATTTTTGGCGTATGCAATCATCACGATCTCGGATGCCTCGGCACGGCTGTTAATACAAGTGCGTTGCAACGACAACTTGAACTGCTGAAAGGAATGGGAATTAACGGCATTCGCACATCACATAATCCGCCTGCACCCGAACTGCTTGACCTATGCGATAAGATGGGATTTATTGTAATGGATGAGGCATTCGATATGTGGAAGAAGCAAAAAAACAAATACGATTATCATTTATACTGGGATGAATGGCATAGGAAAGACCTCGAAGACCAGGTGCTGCGTGACAGGAATCATCCGTCTGTTTTTATCTGGAGCATTGGGAATGAAATTCCGGAACAATGGGCGGGCAAAGATGGTAAAGACAGTTCGGGAACTGTAATAGCCCGTGAATTGAGAAATATTGTGCAGTCTCTTGATACCACAAGGCCTATCACGGCTGCTATGGACCATCCCGATCCGAATAATGCTATCTATCTTTCAGGCGCTCTTGATCTTGTAGGATTTAATTATCATCACCGGCAGTTTGCCGATTTTGCAAAAAATTTCCCGGGTAAGAAATTCATTTCTACCGAATCAATATCAGCCCTGCAAACACGCGGCCACTATGATATGCCATCAGACAGCATTCGCCGCTGGCCTGCGAGGTGGGACAGGCCGATAGAAAATGCAAATGCAGATCTTACCTGCTCCGCTTATGATAATGTTTCAGCGCCCTGGGGTTCTACGCATGAGGAAACGGTGAAGGAATTATTGAAGTATCCTTTTGCGAGTGGCATGTTTGTCTGGACAGGGTTCGATTATATGGGTGAGCCTACTCCGTATCCCTGGCCTGCACGCAGTTCTTATTTTGGCATTATTGATATTGCCGGTTTTCCGAAGGATATCTATTATATGTATCAGAGTATCTGCACAAACAAAGATGTACTGCATATTTTCCCGCACTGGAACTGGAAAACAGGAGACAGCATTGATGTGTGGGCTTATTATAATCATGCCGATGAAGTGGAATTATTGCTGAATGGAAAATCATTGGGTACAAGAAAAAAAACCGGGGATGACCTCCATGTGATGTGGCGGGTAAAATACGAGCCGGGAACACTAAAAGCCATCTCGAAAAAGAATGGAAAGATGGTATTGACAAAGGAAATAAAGACGGCGGGAAAAGCGACAAAAATTATTTTGAATGCCGATAGAAGCACCATCAAAGCCGATCGCAATGACCTTTCATTCATCACTGTTCGGATTGAAGATGCAGCAGGCAATCTTGTGCCGGACGCAAATAATGAAGTGAAATTTTCTGTAACAGGTGATGGAGTAATTGCAGGTGTGGATAATGGAAGTGAAACAAGCATGGAATCTTTTAGAGCGGATCACCGGAAAGCATTTAACGGTTTATGTTTATTGGTAGTGCAATCAAAAGATAAAGCAGGAAAAATAAATGTTACAGCGACATCTGCAGGGTTGCCATCTGCAAATATTGAAATCAACAGCAAGTAGCTTAATGATTTGATAAGAAATTTCGTGGACTTAATGATCGGGTAAAAACAGCAACATTACGGTGAGAGATTATCCTTCAGCCAGGTTACTGCGAGTTCATATCCCTTCATACCAAGACCGCTGATAGTGCCTTTGCATTTGGCTGAGACATGCGAAATTTTCCTGAAATCTTCACGGGCATGCACATTGCTGATATGCACCTCAATTACCGGTGCTTTTATGGCAGCAATGGCATCACCAATAGCAACGGAAGTATGTGTGTATCCTGCCGGGTTGAGAATAATACCATCATATTCAAATCCTGCCTTTTGAATTTCATTGATTAGCTCACCTTCTATATTACTTTGATAAAAACTGAATTCAATTTCGGGGAATTTTTTTTGCAATCCCTGGTAATAGTCTTCAAAGCTTTGCGAGCCATATACACCCGGCTCTCGCATACCAAGTAAATTAAGATTAGGTCCGTTTATAATTGCAATTTTCATTCAACTAAAGTAAGCATTAACTTTAAAAATAAGCACAATCTGATATTGCAAAAAACACAATTCAATTAATCTTGTTCAAAATACAACCTGTATGACCTTTCTCGAAGCATTGTACGGAAGCCAGTATTATGAAATTACCCAAAAAGGAAAAGATGGCGCCAAAGGCAGATTCAACGGCAATATTTTTCTGTCCGTTTTTGTTACTTTGATATTGATCACCGTTATTTCAATTGTAATAACCGCTTCTTCAATGCCGGGGAATAAAATTACCCTAAGACTTCAGGATATATTTGGTCGTGATGCAGGTAAAATAGCCGGTCAATTATTGGCCATTCCGCTTGTGGCTATTTGTTATTTTATCATCAGCAAAACAGTGGGAAGTGAAAATAATTATAACAGAATAATCGAACGTTTCAATCAACTGCCTTATGAAGAAAAAAAGAAGGCGAATAGAAAAGTATTGATTCCATTTTTCATTTTGCTGGGTATTATAATTGTCTTTGCATTCACTTGATTATAGCCACAATCTTCTTTTGTTAAAAGTCAGTGTAAGCTATCGCTCTTAATTTTTAATTCGACGCCATCATTGCAATAAATTCATCAAACAGATAACGGCTGTCATAAGGGCCCGGCGTGCTTTCGGGATGATACTGCACACTGAAAGCGGGTTTATTTTTCAGGCGAATTCCTTCAATGCTTTCATCATTCAAATTCACATGCGTTATTTCAATGCCTGTGTGGTTACGAACAGCGGCAGGGTCAATACCAAAGCCATGGTTTTGTGTGGTGATCTCACATCTTCCTGTAACAATATTTTTTACGGGGTGATTTAATCCGCGATGGCCGTGATGCATTTTAAAAGTGGGAATATCATTTGCCAAAGCCAGCAACTGGTGGCCAAGGCAAATGCCGAATAAAGGCGATTCTTCTTTCAGAATTTCTTTCAATGTTTCTACTGCATAAGGCATAGCAGCAGGATCTCCGGGACCATTAGAAACAAAATACCCGTCCGGATTAAATTCTTTCAGCCTCGAAAAAGGCGTTCTTGCAGGATGTACCCGAACATGCACACCACGCTTTACCAGACAGCTAAGGATGTTTTGCTTTATTCCATAATCGAGCACCGAAACTTTTAATTGTGCAGCAGCATCACCTAATTCATATTCTTCTGTTGTACTTACAACGCTTGCTAATTCAAGCCCGGCCATACCCGGAGTACTGTTTAATTTCTCTTTAAGTGCATGGATATCCAAATCCTCTGAAGATATTATGCAGTTCATTGCACCTTTTGTGCGTATGTATGTAACGAGTGCTCTTGTGTCAATGTTTTCAATTGCTACAATTTCATTTTCTTTGAGATAATCATCTAAGGATTCTGTTGCCTGGTAACGCGAAAATCTTTCTTCCAGATTTCTGCCAATAAGTCCCCGAATTTTCACATTGGCGCTTTCCATTTCCTTTTTATTTACGCCATAATTACCAGTGTGCACATTGTTCATAATAAGTACCTGTCCATAATAGCTTGGATCAGTAAACACTTCCTGGTAACCTGTCATTCCTGTGTTAAAGCAAATTTCGCCGGAAGCGGCGCCAATTTTTCCAAAAGCTTTTCCGTAAAAAATATTTCCGTCTTCGAGAAGTAAGACAGCAGTTTGTGGTGATTGATTCATTAATGGTGCTGATTTTTCGAATGCAAAAAAAGAATATGATTTTGACTTTTTATTACAAAGTTTCGCACAAAACAGGAATGATAGAAAAGCGGTAAAATCCTGTTGAAAGGTTTATGATGGTAAACAAAAAAGGCAAAACCGTTAACCGATCCTGCCTTTTCTATTTTTAAAAAAAAATTCATTATTTTTCTTCGGTCTTCGCTTCTGTTTTTATTTCTTCAATAACTTCTGCTTCTGAAACAGCAGGTTCAGGTTTAGATGCGGTTTTCTTTGCAGAGCCACGGCCGCGACGTGTCCTCTTTGCCTGTTCCGCAGAACCCGGAGCGCTTTTACCATAAATATCATTGAAGTCAACCAATTCGATCATGGCTTTTTCGGCATTGTCCCCATGCCGGATGCCCAATTTAATAATGCGTGTGTAACCGCCGGGGCGGCTTGCTATCTTCGGGCCGACTACAGTAAACAATTCTTTTACTGCTGACTTATCTTTAAGATAACTGAACACTACACGATGCTGGTGCATGATCTGTACTTCATTTTCGCTCTTTTTTGTTTTAGTAATCAGCGGTTCTACGTAAGTTCTCAAAGCCTTTGCTTTTGCAAGGGTGGTGACGATTCGTTTATGTGTAATCAACTGGCTTGCTAAATTGGCCAGTAATGCATCTCTGTGTGCTTTCTTTACACCGAGGTTATTGATTTTGTCTCCGTGACGCATGGCGTTTTAATTTTATTCCCTCACACCGTGCCGGGAATTGTGAGGTACTTTGTAAACGAATGATTCGTTTTTTTTTGACCAGGTGCACAGTTCTTACTGTGGCTTAAAACTCAAAGCATGATAGTGAAATCATCTGTCAAGATCATCCAGGCCAAGCTTACTTAAATCCATTCCGAAATGCAGGCCTCTTTCTGACAACACCTGTTCAATTTCACTTAATGACTTCTGACCGAAGTTTCTGAATTTCATCAGATCTTCCTGTTCATATTGTACAAGTTCACTGAGTGAGTTAATCTTTGCAGCTTTCAAACAGTTGAAAGCCCGGACAGAAAGATCAAGATCCTCCAAAGGTGTTTTCAACACTTTTCTCAATTGAAGCACCTGCTCATCTACCACATCTTCTTTTTTATCTTCCTTGTTATCGAAAGTGATATTTTCATCTGTGATGATCATCAAATGCTGTATCAATATCCGTGATGCCTGTTTTACTGCATCTTCGGGATGAATAGTACCATCTGTGGCTACTTCGAGGATCAATTTCTCATAGTCTGTTCTTTGTTCCACACGATAATTTTCAATTGCATACTTCACATTTTTAATGGGCGTATGAATTGAGTCGATAGGGATATAACCGATAAGTGAATCTTTCAGCTTGTTTTCTTCTGCCGGAACATACCCACGCCCTTTGACAATGGTTATTTCAATATCCAATCTTGCAGTAGCGTCTAATGTACAAAGTACCAGTTCCGGATTCATTACCTGAAATTGCTGTGAAGCTTCACCGATAACTCCAGCCAGGAACTCTGTTTTATTTTTAATGGAAAGATTTAGTTTTTCACTGGTTACTTCATGTTCGACAATTTTCTTAAAACGTACCTGCTTTAAGTTGAGAATCAATTCAGTAACATCTTCTGTAACTCCTTTAATGGTGGCAAACTCATGATCTACC
>JAHEZC010000137.1 GCA_023251275.1 Parafilimonas sp.
GATATTTTTTGTGCATATCAAAATTATTTTAGTTTCTTCAATTTGCAAACCATTTCATCATCCATTACCGGCATCCTTTGAGCAGATCCTTTACCCAAAAACCGCAAGAAAGGTTTTCTATAACATTGACCTTGCCGAACAAAGCAATGACCCCCAAACCATTCAAGAAACTTCAAAAAGAAATTTGGGAGTTCAGAACAAAGTTCGGCGGACAACAAACCAGGCTGCTTGCATTTTGGGACAAAGACAATAAAACAGAAATATTGGTTTTTGCAACTCACGGTTTTTAAAAAAAGTTGACAAGGTTCCGGCAAACGAAATTGAAAGCGCACTGAATATCAGAAAAAAATACTTTGAAAATAAACTTATAAAATAACATTATGGCGAAGACAGCAATGAAATCGTATTCGCTTACCGAAATGAAAGATAAATATATCGGCAAGAAAAGCACTAAAGACAGAGACGAATGCGAATACGAATACGAACTTCGTATGGATATTTTACGACGAATGATAAAAACTGCAGGACAAGAACGTAAATTGACACAAGAGCAATCAGGTGAACTGTTTTCAACAAACAGTTTTTTTCCAATGATCAAATATAATCCGCTAATTTTCCCATCAATTAAAAAAACCATTTTCAAATTGAATCTATGCTGGCAAAACAATGGCTGAATAATGTCCGGGGGATAATGGATGCCATCGAACAAACGCAGATAGAAAATATCCGTAAAGCGGCGGAAATAATGGCTGATAGCATTGAATGCGGACGATGGGTGCATACCTTCGGCTGCGGGCACGCTACCATACCTGTGGAAGAAATGTATCCGCGTATTGGCGGGTTTGTCGGCTTTCATCCGATGATTGAATTGCCGCTCAGTTTCTTTACGCATATCACGGGAGAAATGGGTGTGCACCAGTTTGTCTTCCTGGAAAGAGTAGAAGGGTACGGTATTGAGATCATGAAAGGATACAGTTTCGATCCGCGTGACACCATGTGGTTATTTTCTCATTCAGGCATTAATAATGTGAATATTGATGTGGCAATAGAAGCAAAAAGAAAAGGCATGAAGGTAATCGCCTTTGGCTCAGCAGCGGCTGCAAAAGGAAAGCAGACTCGGCACTCCAGCGGCAAAACGATTTTTGATGTGGCTGATATTGTGGTGGATACCTGTGCACCTGCGGAAGATGCATCAGTTCCGTTAAAAAACCATCAGGATAAGATCGGGCCTGTATCCACAATGGCTTTTGTAACCTGCGTCTGGATGACTGTTGTTACTGTGGCTGAGATCTTAGCTGACCGGGGCGTCAAACTATATATTCATCCATCGCATAATGTGCCCGGCGATACCGGTGCAAAAGAAAGATTGGATGAAGCGTTGGCCGAATATAAAAAACGGGTAGCAGGCGTATAAGGATGATCATTTAATAGAACTTATAGACAGTTGGCTTTTTGTAAAAATAAATTTTAATTTTAAGATGATGATCAATTTCCGGTAATGACTATGGATGCACAATATATGGTTCGCTGCATAGAATTGGCAAAGTCAGGAGCGGGGAATGTTGCACCTAATCCTATGGTGGGGGCTTTGCTCGTTTATGATAACAGGATCATCGGCGAGGGCTATCACCAACAATATGGCGGGCCTCATGCAGAAGTTAACTGTATCAATAGTGTAAGTGATGAAGATTACGATCTTTTAAATTCATCAACCTTATATGTATCATTGGAGCCTTGCACACATTTTGGCAAAACCCCGCCCTGTACTGATTTGATCATTGAAAAAAAAATTCCGAAAGTAGTTATCGGTTGCAGCGACTCTTTTAAAGAAGTGGATGGAAAAGGAATTGAGAAATTAGAAAAAGCCGGTGTTGAAGTACTAACAGGTGTTTTGGAAAACGCATGTACAGATCTGAATAAACGCTTCTTTACATTTCATGCACAGCATCGTCCTTATATTATTTTAAAATGGGCACAAACAAATAATGCGAAAATTGCATCAATGACAACAGAAAGATTGCTCATCAGCAATGAATACACTAACAGGCTTGTGCACAAATGGCGCAGTGAAGAAGCATCTGTTCTTGTTGGTACCAATACAGCTTTCTTAGATGATCCCGGATTGACCAATCGCTTGTGGTATGGCAATAACCCGGTGAGATTGGTTGTTGATATGAATCTGCGCCTGCCGTCATCGCTGAAAATATTTAATGAAACAGCGCAAACAATTGTTTTCAATCAATATAAACATGCGATGGATGATTTTATTTTTTTTCCCCGCGGAAAGTATGAAATAAAATATTACCAGGTTGCGGCAGATGCAAGCCTCGTACACCAGGTACTCAATGCCTGTTACCGGCAAAATATTCAAAGTATTTTAGTGGAAGGCGGTGCAACATTACTGCAATCATTTATTGATGAAGGACTATGGGATGAAGCAAGAATAATTACCAATGAAACATTAAAAATAAATAGGGGATTACCGGCACCTGAACTGACAGACTTCAAAATAATGCGTACCGAAAAAATATTTTCGGACAGGATTGACTATTACTCCAATTCTGCTCAATTATAAATGAGTGAAAACGAATTTTATAAAACTATAAGAGGCCCCGCTTACGCAGAACTTAAGGACCGTGGCAGCAAATTTCTTGCTTATGCATTTCCAATTCAATCGGTGGATAATTTCAAAATAAAGTTACAGGAACTGAAAAAAGAACACCCCAAAGCAGCGCATCATTGTTTTGCGTATCGCCTTGGCATAGATAGAAATAATTTTCGAATGAGTGATGACGGCGAACCGCCCGGTACGGCAGGCAGGCCGATACTTGGACAGATAGACAGCAAAGGATTGACCAACGTGTTGTTGATTATTGTGCGTTATTTTGGCGGCACGTTACTTGGCGTGCCAGGTTTGATCAGTGCATATAAAACCGCTGCCACATTGGCTTTGCAGGAAACAACTGTGGTGCAAAAACCTGTTAGTGTCCGCTGGCAACTCAACTTTGACTACACACAGATGAATGAGGTGATGCGCAGGATAAAAGCATTCAACTGCGAAATAACGGAACAGGATATGCAGTTGTTTTGCAGGATGGTGATTGATGTTCCGAAAAACAGGATGCAAGAGATGACAGAAATATTTCGCAATATATATGGGTTAAAAATCAACTTCATTGGGCACGAATGAAAAATTACTTCCTGAATCTTTCACTCACCGCCAATTCTTTGCTTCCTGCTGTATAAATATAAAATCCTTCCCCTGTTTTTACACCAAGCTTTCCTGCTGCGACCATATTAACCAATAAGGGACTAGGTGCGTATTTTGTATTGCCAAAGCCTTCATATAAAACATTCAAAATACTAAGACAAACATCCAGCCCGATAAAATCCGCAAGCTGCAGCGGCCCCATCGGGTGTGCCATCCCGAGTTTCATTACAGTATCAATTTCTTCTGCTCCGGCAACACCTTCATGCAAGCTGAAAATGGCTTCATTGATCATTGGCATTAATATCCTGTTTGCAATAAACCCGGGATAATCATTTACTATGCATGGCACTTTCCCGAGTGTTTTGCTCAATGTTGTAATTGTCTCTGTAACTTCTTTTTTTGTTGCATAACCATTTATAATCTCCACGAGTTTCATCACCGGCACGGGATTCATAAAATGCATCCCGATCACCATTTCCGGCCGTTTTGTAGCCGCTGCAATTTTTGTGATCGAGATGGAAGATGTATTGGATGCAAGAATACATGATGGTGGTGCAGCTTCATCTAATTGCTTAAAAATACTTAGTTTTAGTTCCATATTTTCTATTGCTGCTTCCACTGCAAGATCTGCGTTTTGCACCCCAACTGCAATATCAGTGAACGTTGTAATATTGGATAATGCCTGCTGCTTTTGTTCTTCTGTAACCGTGCCTTTTGTAATCTGCCGGTTGAAATTTTTTGTGATATCCTGAATGGCTTTTTCCAATTGCGCCGTATGCACATCAATCAAATTCACTGAAAAACCATTTTGAGCAAATACATGCGCTATGCCATTGCCCATTGTACCCGCACCGATTACAGAAACTTTTTGAATCATATAAATATTTTATATCGTGTAAATGTTGAGAATATTCAGGTAAAAATTAGAAAGAGAAAAAAGTTATTTATTCATTTTTATTTGTATGCCCATTCATGTATAGTATAAAATTATAGTTATCCGTTGATTTGAAAGACGCAGCATTGCAGCATTTTACTGATTACCTGTTACCACTACATTTCTGTTAAAGCTTTCATCGAGTGATATAAATGTTTCGGTACGCTCTATACCCTTAATTTTCTGCAACTCGTCATGCAATACAAAACGCAGTTGCCGGATGTCTTTACAAACTACTTCTGCGAACATGCTGTAATTACCGGTAGTGTAATTAAGCCTGACAATTTCAGGTATTTTTTTTAATTCCTTAGCTACCATATCATAGAGAGAACTTTTTTCGAGATAAATACCTATAAAAGCTATTACATCATATCCAAGAGACCTTAGATCAACATTCAGTCTTGTGCCCTTTACTATGCCGCTTTCCATCAGCTTTTTGATGCGCACATGAATGGTACCGCCGGATACAAATAATTTCTTACCGAGGTCTGCGTAAGATATTTCTGCATCATCCATCATTTCCTCAATGATTTGAAAGTCGAGTTTATCCAGGTTAAATTTTGTACCCATTTTCGGCAAATGCTTTAAATATTTTTAATAGTAATGGGCAAATATTTGAATAAATTCTATATTATTCAACTTTTTGTTGAATTATTCTTAATAAATCAGGTTATTGACTTAATATTGCATGGCAAATAATAAAAGAACAGTGCTTAATAATGTGGGGTGATGAAATTTCCGGCAGACATACCCTCTCGTCTCGGGGGTGGGGAATACAGGACAAACATAATGTAGAGCCGACAATCCCGGTAACAACCGGGATCAGGCCGACCAGGGTTGACCACTAATCTTTGCATTACGGCTAACTGCCCCGTGGAGGTTCGAATCCTCCCCCTACAGCATTTGCTTCGCAGGTTTCTGCGGAGCATTTTTGTTTACTACCTGATTTCATGCAATCTTTTTATACATTTTTTCATAATTTGAAACTCGGATTTCAATTGACATAGCCTATTTTACCATCCAAAATTCCTTGTATGAAAAAAC
Source organism: Parafilimonas sp. (assembly GCA_023251275.1). GTDB lineage: Bacteria > Bacteroidota > Bacteroidia > Chitinophagales > Chitinophagaceae > JAHEZC01. The sequence goes on from JAHEZC010000137.1 coordinate 5,190, forward strand.
TATTTATTATTTCTTTTATTCTCTTTTCCATTTCATCATTTTCCCAGGACCAAACAATTAAAAATCTCCAGGCAGAATCTGGTAAAAGCATTAAAAAAGACCCTAACGACACTATTCCGAAAATATGGAAAACAGGCACTATTCTCAGCCTGAACCTTGCCCAGGGTTCCTTAAGCAATTGGGCGGCAGGCGGTGATAAATTTTCTCTGTCGCTGAATAGTTTCATAAGTACTTATGCTTTTTATAAAAAAGGAAAACATAGCTGGGATAACAGTCTTGATCTTTATATAGGGTATCTAAAAACCACCAGTCTTGGAACAAGAAAAAATGACGACAGGATTGACTTTCTTTCCAAATACGGATATGCATTAAATTCAAAACTCAACCTGTCAGGCTTACTCAACCTGAGAACTCAATTTTTTAAAGGTTATACTTACCAGTCTGATACCTCAAAAATTTATTCATCCAATTTTTTCGCCCCTGCTTACATACTTTTAAGCCCCGGTTTAGATTGTCACCCGGTTCCCGAATTGTCCATCTTCGTATCACCTGTAACAGCACGTTGGGTAGTTGTAAGAGATATGGTGCTCTCAACTCTGTACGGTATTCCGGCAGGAACGAAAAGCCTCAACGAAATAGGCGCTTATGCCTCTGTCAATTATGCAAAAAACCTGGGCAAAATTGTTACTTATAAAGGAAGGCTGGATTTGTTTTCCAACTATAAGCATGACCCGCAGAATATTGATCTGTATATGACCAATCTTTTTTCTGTAAAATTGTCAAAAGTATTGGCGGCAACATGGAGTCTCGATATGATATATGATGATGATGTCAGGCTTTTCGGGCCTGATAATAATTCGCCGGGCCTGCAGTTGAAATCACTTGTTGGTGTGGGCTTGCTCGTAAAATTGTAGCAGATCTTATGAGCCGGCTTTTTTTATTTCATGGATTTGCTTACTCCTTCTTAATTTCATTGTTGCATTTTATAAACCAGTGCCATCCAAACAGCCTACCATAAAAGAAATAGCAAAGCGGCTTAACATTTCCATATCTTCTGTCTCAAGAGCTTTGCATGATCATCCCAGTATTGGGTTACGTACACGTATGCGGGTGCAGCAGCTTGCAAAAGATCTGAATTACGAACCTAACCAGACAGCTATTTTTTTTCAGCAGCGGAAAACATTTACTATAGGCGTAATACTTCCTCACCTGTCAGAATTATTTTTCTCGGAAGCTATCAATGGTATTGAAGATACTGCGTATAAGCATAATTACACAGTGCTGGTCGGGCAATCGCATGATGATACTGAACGGGAGAAACAAATAACGGAAACAATGAAAAAACACCGGGTGGATGGCTTGCTGGTTTCCATATCAAAAGACACAATCTCGTATGACCATTTTGAAGCATTAAAGAAAACCGGGATTCCCCTAGTCTTTTTTGACCGCATACCCGAAATACCTGATATAAATTATGTAGCCTGCAATATGGTATCGGGAACTATACAGGCGTTCAGCTTCCTGCTTGACAAAGGCCATCGTGTGATTGGCCTGCTCAACGGACCTGAAAGATTATTTGCCAGCGCACAACGTTCGAAGGGATACATGGAGGCCATGAGTAAACACAGGCTTAAGTTTGACCCTTCATTGATCGTAAATTCAGATCTGTCAAAAGAGGGCACTCGGAAAGCGATGGAAAAATTTTTGGCTCATAAGCGTAAAGTGACTGCCATTGTGACTTTCAATGATTATGTCGCACTTGATGCCATGGAATATGCCAAACAAATGAAAGTGAGAGTGAACAAGGATATTTGCTTTGTAAGCTATGCCAATCTGCCTTTTGTGAGCTATACAAAATTTTCACCTATGGCTTCAGTGGAACAACAT
>JAHEZC010000138.1 GCA_023251275.1 Parafilimonas sp.
ATTTCGAAAATGGAAAGGTAAGCTTTTCCATTCCTCCGCAATGGGAACAAGGCGATGGCGATGTGTCGCTAAACGGAACTTTGCAGGATGATAATCTCTCCGGCGCCATAACTTTCAGCGACGGAAAAACATATAATTTTTCAGCAGTTCGTGCTCCTTCATTGGAAAGAACAGGTAAAACCGTCTGGGGTAAACCGGTGGAATTATTCAATGGCAAAGATTTGAAAGGCTGGCATGCTTCGGGTAATAACAATCAATGGGTCGTGGAGAATGGAATTTTAAAAAGTCCGCATTCAGGGTCCAATCTTATAACCGATGATACTTTTAATGACTTTAAGCTTCATATAGAATTTCGTTTTCCAAAAGGCAGCAACAGCGGGGTTTACCTGCGTGGCCGTTATGAAATGCAGGTAGAAGATGAAGTACCGGGACAGCAGGCAAAAGAAGCAATGGGTGCCATTTACGGGTTTATCGCTCCGGCTGAAAAGGCGGGCAAAGGTCCGGGAGAATGGCAGGCTTATGATATAACCCTGGTTGGAAGAATGCTCACCGTTGTGTTAAATGGAATAACAACTATCTGCAACAGTGAAATACCGGGCATCACAGGCGGTGCTATTGACAGTAACGAAGGCGAACCAGGTCCGCTATACATTCAGGGAGATCATGGTCCCGTTGAATACAGAAACATTGTAATTACACCGGCCCAATAAACTGGTAAAACTCACCTGTTTCCTCAATCTTCAGGCATGTTATAATCCGGATAATTGCAGCATAACAACTCTACATTTTTTATATGCGGGTATAGAGTTGTCAAAGCGAAAGACTGGTGATATATATCCTCCAAAACAATAAAACGACGATTTTAAAGAAATATCTTAATCCTTCCAGGCTAATTCGCAGCAGGAGAAAGATTTTTATAACTTTATTCTTTATGTAAAAGGGTTTTGAAGTGCAGACCATCAGTTTATTGCTAAAAGTTATTAAAAACTTTTTGAAGCTTCCATCCTGAATTTACATTAAATACTATGAGAACATTTTCTTTACTGGTTGTTTCCAACGTCTTTATGACTTTTGCCTGGTACTGGCATCTGAAAGAAAAAGGTATTCCGTTATGGAAAGCGATACTGATTAGCTGGGTCATCGCATTTTTCGAATATTGCCTCACAGTGCCTGCAAACAGGATGGGGTATATTATAGACGGGCTTAACGGGTTTCAACTGAAGATAATGCAGGAAGCAATCACAATTGTTGTGTTCAGTGTCTTTGCTGTGCTTTACCTGAAAGAGCCGCTTGAGTGGAAATACCTCGTGAGTTTTGCATTCCTTATGGGAGCCGTTTATTTTGCATTTAAAAAATAAGGGTGACCTGCCTGAGCAAAATCACCCTGTTTTTAACCCTGCTGCAAAAAATCTGGAGGTATATATTAGAGCTTATCATTCAGACCTTCTCCGAATATATAAGTTTAACAGGCAGTAAATTTTTTTTACATTTTTTAAAAATGATGAAAAACATGTATGATTGATCTTACCCTTGTGACCACAGCAGTGAAGCAGGAAACCCACGATACCAAAACATTTTATCTTGAGCCTGATAATAAATCTGCCATTGAGTATAAGGCCGGTCAGTTTCTCACGCTTATTTTTCATCATAGGGGGAATGAAATACGACGATCCTATTCACTCGGATCAACTCCCGGCATAGACAATGAACTGTTCATCACAGTAAAGAGAAAAATTAACGGCGAAATCTCCCGCCAACTTTTTGATCATTATAAGCCAGGTGATATCATTGCATCGTTAATGCCTGCCGGAAGGTTTATAATCGAAGAACCATTCGCATCGGTTTATTTCTTCATTACAGCGGGAAGCGGCATTACACCGATATTTTCACTGGTAAAAGAATTGCTGTACAAACATCCTGAAACCAAAGTTATCCTTATTAATCAATGCAGAAATGAGCGGGACGTTATTTACAAACATCAGTTAAAAGAACTTGAACTAAAGTTCGCAGCAAGGTTTTATGTAATCCAATTTTTCAGCAGGCCACATTCCCGTAAACATAAAGCTCAAAGATTGAACAATGAGTTGCTTGAAAAAATTATTCATCAAACTCCTGAGTTACAATTCCAAACTGCAAACTTTTATCTCTGCGGCCCTATCGCATTCATGCGTATGGCTCAATTCACTTTAAAGACGATAGGGTTCAATGATGAGCAGATACATAAAGAACAATTCGTAATTGATCTGCCGCCACCTGTTCCATTTTTATCAGACACTGCACCTAAAAGTGCTGTCATATATTTTCAGCAGAAAAAATATTCACTCACTGTGGCTTATCCGCAAACCATTCTGGATGCTGCTTTACAAAATAATATTGAGCTGCCTTATAGTTGCAAAGCAGGAAGATGCAGTACCTGTGCTGCCTTATGCATAAAAGGAAAGGTAAAAATGAGTATTAATGAAGTGCTGACAGAAAGAGATATTGAAAAGGGGCTGGTCCTCACCTGTGTGGGTTATGCGGAAACTGATATGGAGTTGAGTTTCTGAGATGATTATCCGTTATTTGGTAAAAAAAGAACATGGATAACACGGATTAGACGGATAAGCAGGATAAATTCTATAAATATCCCTGCCTGGGCATAATGTTAATCAATATAATATCTTATGCTCAAAAAAGATAATTCCAAAAGGCGGATAGTCATAGTTTCTGAATGCGGCATGAATCATTTCATATCTTCTGCCGTAAAACTCAGCGGAAGCAACATCTTTACCCCAGGTATCACAAAAACCTCACCTTCCAGTCCTCCGAGAATTAACCGGATAGAATGATTTAATCTTGATTCAAATTCCAGCAGGCTTTGCCTGCAGATACCGCATGGAGAAATGGGATGATCACTTTGTCCTTTGCTGTTAATATAACTGATAGCAATAGTTTCAACAGGCACATTGGGATAAAATGAAACTATAGAGGAAAGCAAAACCCGTTCTGCACAAAGGCCCGCAGGAAAACTTGCATTCTCCTGGTTATTGCCTGCTACAATCTCACCGTTCTGCAATCTTGCAACCGCCCCTACATGAAAATGAGAATAAGGTGCGTAGGCATTTCGCGCCACTTCTTTTGCCTCATTAAGCAGCCAGGCATCTTCTTCTCTCAATTCATTAATTGAAATATAAACTTCAAATTCAAATGAGTGCTGTTGTACATTCACCGGAATAAATTTGAAAATAATGAGATAAAAAGCTCCCGTTTATTTTTTGTATGCAGAAACCTTGTAAAATAAAAATAAGAGTTTTTTCTATCGGGGGGCCGCAACATTTGCTGAATTTTGTTTGTGCCTTTTTGCTGGGAACTTATTTGATAGATTTGAAAAGACGATTCCATCGTGGTCCGCTGTTCCAGCTAAACCATATCAGCGACGCTTTACCTACAATATGTGTTTCCGGAACAAAACCCCAGAAGCGGCTGTCCTGGCTTTGATGACGGTTATCACCCATCATCCAGTAATAATTATATTTAAAAGTATAAGCATTTGTCGGTTTACCATCAATTAAAAACCTGCCATTCGTTTCATCCAGAGAATGATTTTCATATACGGTAATTAATCTCCGGTACGTATCAATATTATCTTTTGTAAGCTGAACCGTCGCACCTTTTTTTGGAATATAAAGAGGGCCATAATTATCCGGCGACCATGTATTGCTCTGCGCACTGAAGGGAAACATCATGCCTGGAGGAACTTCAAGATTACTTATAGTAATGCTTTTAACGTTAGGTAATTTTTCAAGAACCTCTTTTTGTGAATAAGTCAGGGTCAGCATATAAGAACTGTCACTTCTGATCGGAGTCAGGTTTTGGAGATCTTCCTCTGAAAAATCAAGTTCATGCGATATGCCTGCAAAATCTACCGGCGTGCCATTTGTTTTTATCACGTATTCGTTTTGAGCATACAGCGCAATCGGTGCAGGCGCGTTGTTCAGATATAATATTCCATTCACCAGTTTTATGGTATCTCCTCCAACTGCTACACAGCGTTTAATATAATTATCTGTTTTATCAAAAGGATGCACCAGTATCTGGTTATTATAATAAGCAAACAGTTTGTCGCGGTCACCTCCAAATCTTTCACCCGATTGCCATTGCAAGGCTTGGTAATCACGGTCATTTAATATATCATAATATGGATGAGCAGAGCCGTAATTAGGCAGATTGATAATGGTATCACCACAGGGGAAATTAAACACCACGACATCGTTGCTTTTTACATCCGCGAAACCGGGCAATCGTGTATAAGGCACCTGCACCCATTTTAAATAAGATGGCGAGGTTTGAGACAACGGTAACGTATTATGCACAAAGGGAAAACTCAGCGGCGTAACGGGCAGGCGGGGGCCGTAACTCATTTTGCTTACAAAAAGAAAATCATTTACCAAAAGCGTTTTTTCCATACTGGGCGTAGGAATGGTATATGCTTCGAAAATAAAAGTGCGGATAATGGTAGCGGCAACAACGGCGAATACAGCAGCATCAATCCATTCGCGGGTAGCAGACTTTTTATATCGCTTCATCGCATCTTTGCCGGCCCATCTTACATCTTTTGAAAACCCGAGATAGGGCAAATAAATAAAAGGAAGAAATACTGCCGCGGCATGCTGAAGAAAAGTAAACCTGCCGAAATGCATCACAAAAATGATGATGATCCACATAGTTACAAACTGACCAACAATAGGAATAAGTTGTATCCAGAACCAGATCTTTTTAATATCGCACAACTGTACGATGCACCATGTATTGTAAAAGGGGATGAAAGCTTTCCACGCATCAATTCCTGCTTTTTTAAACATTCCATACACTCCGATATGCCAGCCGACTGCACCGAGAATAAAAATAATCCATCCCATAAGGTTAATTTAAGCGACAAAAATAACATTCTATTAAAGCTTTCAAAATAAGGCTCCAAAAAGTTTTCTTAAATACCGCTTATTTCATACTTTGAAACTGAAACTGGTTGTGAACCGATTTACCATAAAAAATATTGAGAACCTCAGCGGCATCAAGGCTCATACCCTGCGTATATGGGAACAACGCTATAACCTCATTGTGCCTAAGAGAAAAGAAAGCAATCATCGCTTTTACGATAATGAAGACCTGAAACATATTTTGCGTATAGCTTATCTGTACCACAACGGGTATAAAATTTCAAAAATCGCAGGGCTGAAGCAAGATGAGTTGAAAAAGCTTTCTGCCGGGCAAAAAAATTTCACGTCACCGGCTGCCTTAGTGAATCAAATGATCGAAGCTGCTATTGACTTCGATGAAGAACAGTTTGAAAATATCTTATTAAGAGCTGTCGAAATGTTTGGCTTTGAAATATGCATTACAAATGTGGTGTATCCTTATTTTGAAAAGATAGGTATGCTATGGCTCCATGATTCTGCAATGCCTGCGCAGGAACATTTTGCGAGTAACATTATACGCAACAAACTCATCGTACGCATTGATAAACTGAAGAAACCGGAGAATCCTGACCGGGGTTATACATTACTCTTCACGCCTGAAGGAGAATACCATGAAATTCCTCTGCTGTTTATTTATTACCTGCTGAAAAAAAATAATGTGCCTGTAATTTACGCCGGGACAAGTGTTTCAAACAATGTTATTGAAACATTATGCGACTCAAAAAAAATCCCGTCGCTCCATTTTCATCTCATCACAAATTTTATGAATATGGAGCCGGGAGAATACGTGACAGATGCCTGTAAAAGATTCAGCAATAAACAGATCATTATGTCGGGGCCGGTAATAAATTCTGTAACAGCAATGCCCTCCAATTTCAGGATGCTTCAATCAATGGATGATATAATGGCTTACACACAGGGAAAATAATATGCTTTTGATTTTATTCAGGCAGGCTGATCACCATCGCACTTGCGCCGCCGCCGCCGTTGCAGATGCCTGCGGCGCCAAACTTTCCGCCATTTTGTTTCAAAACATTGATCAATGTTATTACAATTCTCGCACCGCTGCATCCCAACGGATGACCGAGAGAAACTGCCCCGCCATGCACATTCACTTTCGCTGGGTCTAATCCCATCTTCTGAATATTCGCAATACCTACCACAGAAAATGCTTCATTGAGTTCCCAATAATCCACTTCGTTCATTTGCAAACCGGCTTTGGCGACGGCTTTGGGAACTGCGAGAGAAGGCGTGGTGGTAAACCATTCCGGCGCCTGTTCAGCATCAGCATAGCTCCTGATGATGGCAATAGGCTTTATGCCCATTTCATCTGCTTTTTCTTTACTCATCAGCACAACGGCTGCTGCGCCATCATTCATGGTGCTTGCATTGGCCGCAGTAACTGTTCCGTCTTTCTGAAATGAAGGTTTCAGCTCCGGTATCTTTTCAAACTTTACGTTGAAAGGTTCTTCATCTCTTGAAAATTTTACCGGTTCACCTTTACGCTGCGGAATTGAAACCGGCACTACTTCTTCATTGAATTTACCACTTTCCCATGCATGCTGGCTGCGCTTATAACTTTCTATGGCGAATGCATCCTGCTCATCACGGCTGATCCTGCATTCTCTTGCACACAATTCCGCAGCATTGCCCATTGCTTCGTTATTGTAGGCATCCGTTAAACCATCTCTTGCAAGCCCGTCAACGAGTGTAACATTGCCATACTTATTTCCCCAGCGCATATTGGTTATGTAATAAGGAGCATTGCTCATGCTGTCCATGCCTCCGGCTACAATGATGTCAGCATCGCCAAGTAAAATACTTTGCGCTCCCTGTGCCATCGCCTTCATGCCGCTGGCGCAAACTTTATTTACAGTGGTACATATCACATTATCGGGAAGGCCAGCAAATTTAGCCGCCTGTTTTGCAGGTGACTGGCCGAGATTAGCCTGTATCACACAGCCCATCAGCACTTCCTGTACCTGTGCTGGTTGTATGCCTGCTCTTTCAATAGCTGCCTTGATGGCTATCGCACCTAATTGTGTGGCGGAAAAATCTTTGAGTGCACCACCGAAGCTGACTATCGGTGTGCGTACTGCTCATACTATGTACACTGTTTT